>JBGTFI010000287.1:0-5309 GCA_041747335.1 Phycisphaeraceae bacterium
ACGGGGCTCGCGCCCGCCCCGCCCGCCGACCGCGCCGCGCTGCTGCGACGGGCCACCTTCATTCTCACCGGCCTGCCGCCCTCGCCCGAGGAAACACGGTCGTTCCTGGCCGACGATTCGCCCGACGCCTATGAGAAGCTCATTGATCGCCTGCTCGAATCACCGCGGTTCGGCGAGCGCTGGGCGCGGCACTGGATGGACTGGTTCCGATTCGCCGAATCGCACGGCAGCGAGGGCGATCCATCCATCCCCTACGCCTGGCGCTACCGCGATTACCTCATTCGCGCCCTCAACGCCGATGTGCCATATGACCAGCTTGTCCGCGAACACCTGGCGGGCGATCTGCTGCCTGAACCGCGCCTCAACCAAGAACTCGGCATCAACGAGTCCGCCATCGGCCCGGCCCACCTGCGCTTCGTGCCGCACGGATTCGCGCCGGTCGATCCGCTCGATGAGCAGGTGCGCTTCACTGAAAACCAGGTGGAGGTCGTGGGCAAGGCCCTGCTGGGGATGACCATCGCCTGCGCCCGCTGCCACCATCACAAGTTCGACGCCATCAGCCAGGAGGATTTCTACGCCTTCTACGGCATCATGGCCAGCACGCACCCGGCGACCGTCGTCGTGGATATCCCCGACAGGCTCTCGCGGCACAACGACCGGCTCAGATCGCTCAAGCAGGAGATCCGGCAGCGACTCGCCGATGCCTGGCTCGACGACCTGTCGGACCTGCCGTCCCGGCTTGGCGCATTGCCCGAAGAGGCGGGCAAGGACGCGCGCAGCGCGCTTCATGCCTGGGCGGCGATGCGCGGGCTGGAGGGCGAGGCGCCGGCCGCGAAGTGGGATGAACTGGCCGCCGCCACGCGCGAAGCGATGGCACATGAAGCAAAGCGAGCGACACCAGCCTGGAACCTCGCTGGCGACGACTTTGGTGACTGGTTCACCCACGGGCCGGGCCTTGCCGACGCTCCGTCGCAAGCAGGGGAGTTCCACGTCCTGCCCGAGGGCGATCAGGCCATCTCCTCGATCTATCCCGCCGGGGTCTACACCCACCTGCTCTCGAGCAGGCACTCGGGCGTGCTGACCTCGCCGCGCTTCACGATCGAGACTTCACGCGTCAGCGTACGTGCATTGGGCAGGGGGGGAGCGCGCATCCGCATGGTGTTGCGCAACTACCCCCGAGCGATCGGGCTGATCTACAACCAGCACGTTTCGCCGAATGACGACACGATGCGCTGGCATCACTGGGATGCGACCTACTGGAACGGCGAAACCGCCCACCTCGAAGCTGCCACCGTTCCCGACATCCCCATCGAAGCGGGGGAGGAGAGCGCCCGTTCCTGGTTCGGCCTGGCGGAGGTCGTCTTCCACAACGGCGGGGACCAGCAGCCGCGCGATCTGGGCGCTCCCCTCCCGGCCCTGGCCCCGGAGGCGGCGCCCCGCTCGGCCGACGAATTGGCGGAGCTTTATAAGGATGTCCTGCGCGAGGCCGTGCTGGCCTGGCGCGACGAGGCGCTGACCGATTTTCAGGCCGCCTTCCTGACGGATATGCTTCGTGCGGGCCTGCTTGCCAACACCCTCGCCGAGTTGCCGCGCATCGCCCCGCTCTTGGAAGCCTATCGCGCGCTCGAAGCCCAGGTCCCAACCCCCACCCGCGCCCCCGGCGTCGTCGAATCCAGGGGCTTCGATCAGCCGCTCTATGAACGCGGCAACCACACCCAGCCCCGGCAACCCGTGCCGCGCCGGTTCCTCGAAGTGTTCAACGAAACGCCTTACCAAACCGACCTCAGCGGCCGGCTCGAACTCGCTTACGACATCACCGCCCCGGATAACCCGCTCACCTCGCGGGTGATCGTCAACCGGCTTTGGCATCACATCTTCGGCCGGGGGATCGTCGCCTCCACGGACAACTTCGGCGCCCTGGGCGAAAAGCCCACCCACCCATTGTTGCTCGACTATCTCGCGGGCAGGCTTGTCGACGAGGGGTGGTCGATCAAATCGATGCTTCGTCTGCTGCTGACATCGCACACCTTCCAAATGAGCGCCGTCGCAAGCCCCGAAGCGCGGCGCATCGACCCGGCCAACCGGCTGTGGTCGCACGCGGACATCCGCCGGCTCGAAGCCGAGTCCATCCGCGACGCCATTCTCGCCGTCTCCGGGCAGCTTGATGAAACCATGTTCGGCCCAAGCGCCCCCGCCCCCGGAAGCAGCACGCGACGCGCCGTGTACGTGCGCGTCCAGCGCAACAACCTCGATCCGTTCCTCAGCGCCTTCGACGCCCCTGAACCGTATACCACCAAGGGCGTCCGCGCCGCCACCAACGTTCCGGCGCAGTCGCTGACGCTGCTCAACGACCCGTTCATCATCGACATCGCAGGCCGCTGGGCGCAGTCGATGATCGACACCGGGCCGGATGAACCCACAGACCGGCTGCGCCACATGTTCCTGATCGCGCTCAGTCGCCCGCCGACCGAGGATGAGCTTTCGCTCGCGCAGGATTATCTCGCGGACCTCGCGGCGGCCTACGATGTCGAAACGGCCGACCTGGCGCGGGATGTGCGGATCTGGCGCGACATCGCGCAGTCGATCTTCAACCTCAAAGAGTTCATTTACCTTCGGTGACGCCCATGACCGACGACCGCAACCTGGCGAACGATCGACCGGCGACACTCAGCAGACGGCGTCTGCTCGAGCGCTGCTCCACCGGCTTTGGCATGTTGGCTCTGGCGGGGCTGATGGCGGACCCGGCCTACGCCGGGCTGGCGCGCGCCGCACTTTCGACCCCGCGCCAAGCGCGTGATCTTCTGTTTCATGTCCGGCGGGGTGTCACACGTCGATTCGTTCGATCCCAAGCCCCGCCTTGAGCGCGAGCACGGCCAACCCATGCCCGTGCCCATCGAACGCACGCAGTTCAACAACAACGGCAACATCATGGCCTCGCTGTGGAAGTTCCGGCGGTATGGTCAGTCCGGACTGCCGGTGAGCGACCTGTTCCCCCACATCGGGTCGTGCGCCGATGACCTGGCGGTCATCCGATCCATGACCACGCCCGTCAGCGAGCACGCCCAGGGCAACTTCTTCATCCACACCGGGTTCCCTTTCCTGGGCCACCCCTCCGCGGGCGCGTGGGTCTCGTACGGCCTGGGCAGCGAATCACGCGACCTGCCGGGGTACGTCGTCCTGCAAAGCTCGATCGCGGGCATCCCGCACGGGGGCGTGAGCCTTTTCAGCAGCGGCTTCCTCCCGGCGCATCACCAGGCATCCATCCTTCGCGCCGATGCCGACGAGCCCGTGCGCAATATCAAGCCACGCGAAGCGATCGACCTTCAGCGAAGGCGCCTGAGCTTCCTCGCGAGCATGGACAAGCGATTCCTGCGTTCGGCCGATGAAAGCGCGCAGGTCGAATCGGCCATCCGCAATTACGAAATGGCCTTCCGGATGCAGGCGGCGGTGCCGGAGGTGTGCGACATCAGCGGCGAAGGCTCGGCGATGCGCGAGCTTTACGCCCTGGATCATCCCAACCCGATGACGGCTGCGTATGGCCGGCAATGCCTGCTGGCGCGCAGGCTCGTCGAGCGCGGCGTGCGCTTTATAGAGCTTTCATGCCTGCCGCAGAGCGAGGGCGACGGTCAGCGCCCCAATCCGTGGGATCAACACGGGGCGATCAGGGTCGGGCACCAGAACATGGCCGACCAGGTCGATCAGCCCATCGCCGGGCTGCTCAAGGATCTCAAATCGCGTGGGCTGCTCGATGAGACGCTGGTCATCTGGGCGGGCGAGTTCGGGCGAACGCCCTTCTCACAAGGCAGCGACGGGCGGGACCACAACCCGATGGGCTTTTCCATATGGATGGCCGGGGGCGGGGTGCGCGGGGGGACAACCTACGGCCAGACCGATGACTACGGCTACCGCGTCGTTGAGAACCCCGCGACGGTCTACGACCTCTGGGCGACGGTGCTGCACCTGCTGGGCATCAACCACGTGGACCTGACCTACCGCTACGGGGGGAGGGATGTCCGCCTGACGGATGTCCATGGAAACGTGCTGTCGAAGGTGCTGGCCTGACCGGATCGGTCACCGCCGCAGCCTCGTCCCCGCCAGCCGCCAGGCCCACATCGACGGCGCCGAGACCGCGTACACCACGAACACCAGCGCGATCGCGTACTGCGGGTAAGTCGCCAGCAGCAGGAGCAGGACCACCATTCGCGTGATGGTGCGGAACGGGGCCTGCCCCCGCACGAAGCGGTTGAGCACGTGGATGTAGCGCAGCCGGCTCACCATCGCAAACGCCGCCAGCAGCATCACCGCGGCCGTGGCGTAGGCGCTCAGCCTCACCGGCCAGTCGCTCGGATCATCATGCCTGCCCCAGACGTGCTGATGCACCAGGATCAGCCCCGCCACCGTCCCGGCGGCGCCGGGCGTGGGCAGACCCTTGAAGAACATGTGGTCCACGTTCTCCGGGTGAGGCTGCTCGATGTTGAACCGCGCCAGCCTCAGCGCCGCGCAAGCGACATAGATTGAAGCAATCACCAGCACCACGCGATCGACGGGCCAGTCCGCGCTGGTTGAGAAGTAGGGCATCTGCACCCCCGCGAGCTGAACCGCCGCGAACGCCGGCGCCACCCCGAACGTCACCATGTCCGCCATCGAGTCAAGCTGCTCCCCCAGGTCGCTGGTCGATCCTGTCAGTCGGGCGATGCGACCATCCAGCCCGTCAAAGAACATCCCCAGGAAGATCAGGATCGCCGCGTAACTCAGCGGCGTCCAGTTCAGCGGCATCACCATGTCCTGCGGCCTGCTGGCGAGAAAGATCGCCAGAAATCCGCACAAGGCGTTGGCCAGCGTCAGCATCGTCGGAAGCACCGCCACGCTGCGCATCGCCGCCCGCCCGGCGCGGAACCGCCGCCGCCGCGGCGGAAGGTTGACCTCGTGCCCCGATACGCCGCCCTTGACCCGCCTCTCCCGATAACGCCTGGGGCGCGCACCCATCGCCTGCGGGTCATCGGACTCAGAAATCGGTCGCGTTGGCTTCATGGAAACTCTGAACCCAAGACTCAGACTCACCGCTATCATACGCCCATGACCCAGACGCTCGCCACCGGTCCCGGCTCTTGGGATTCCCTCTTGGCGGCTTTGTACCATCGACTCCCCGCCGCCATGACCTTCACGGTCTGCGCCGCCCTGCTGGGCGCGGCCGCCTGGCTCACCCCCGACCCGACCGGCCACGGAACTCACACCCAGCTCGGTCTGCCCGCATGCGGGTTCATCGCCGCCTTCAGCCTCCCCTGCGCCACCTGCGGCATGACCACCGC
>JBGTFI010000288.1:0-17702 GCA_041747335.1 Phycisphaeraceae bacterium
ATCCGCCGAGGATCCCACGGCCTGCGCCGCGTCGGCCGGTTGCCCGTTCGCGTTCGATGTGAAAACCCACCCCGCGCAAAGCACGATCAACATGAATCGTTTCATCACTCTCTTCCCATGCCCGCACCCGCCCGCCGCGGCGGGCGTCCGCGGAAAATTCCCCAATGCCCTTGAAGACGCCGCCATGATTCTAGGCAGCGTCATCCCTGGTCTCCGCTTTCCCCCGCCCCGCCCTCAGAGGGGGGCACATCCGGGGGCGCTGGCGGGGCCGATCCACCCTCGGAAGGGGCTTCGCCCGCCTTCTGGGCCGCCAGGTACGCCTGGCGGAACTGGTAGTCCTCCACCCGCGAGATCACCCCTAAAAACTCCGTCCCGGAGAACGGCTGCCGGGGGCTGCTGGGGGGATAGAGGTTTTCGTACATCAGCTCCCGCACGGCGTAACGCGGCACGGGACCGACCAGACGCATCGTCAGCCCCCCCTTGATCTCCAGGATCCTGGCCACCGCCGTGGCCACCACCCCCCGCGTCACCGCGTGGTCCCCCGGTTCATCGAACCGGTCATACAGCCACCCCCGTTCCTTCAATAAGGCCACCCGCTCTTCATAGCTCGCCGCAGGATCCTCGCCCTCGGCCAGCAGCAGAAGGCCGTGGAAGGCATCGTCGTTGCTCACGCGCCGCTGATCCGCCAGTTGATGCCAGAACTCCATCTGCGCTTCGGGCTGGTTGCCCCCGTGCACGAGCACGAGACGCTGTTCGACCGTCGCCCGCTGGCAACCCAGGAGCGACAGCAGGGCGAAGGCGACCAGAAGCTCAGGGCCGCCTCGTCGCGCCATGGTGTCAACGCGGCGAATCCGCATAGGACGAAATCCAAATGACGTACGAGGGGGCTCGGATCGGAAAACGGACACAGGCGAGGTGGCGGTCCCGCGCCGAGGGTCTTGATTCGTCATTCGGGCTTCGTCATTCGTCATTTTCACGACATGCACGCGCAGCGAGTGCATCGGACGCAGTGGCGATTCAGAACGCATACGTGATCCCCGTGTAGAAAAAGTGCCTGGCGTCGCGATCCCCCTCGAACGCCGACGACGGGAAGAACACACCGTACCGCAGGATCACCGCCACGTCGCTGGTGATCTGCCAGTTGGCGAACACATCCGGCTCGACTCCGAGGAACATCGTGTCGTCCGTCACTTCCCCGATCGGCGCATCTCCATCGAGCTTGCTGAACACGAAGAAATCCATGCCCACCTGAAGCCGCTCAAACAGCTTTGACGACCCCCGCAGCGGATACGTCGAAGCGCCCAGCCGCAGCATCAGCAGGTTCGACGCATCGGGCGCGAACGCCAGCCCCGTGTTGATCAGCCCGAACGCGTTGAAGGCGTTGTCATCCGTCCCCGATCGGTTGCCCCCCACCGTGTCTGTCGTCAGCTCGCGGTCGTCATCGCCCGAGGCCAGCAGCACTTCCGCCCCCAGGCGCGACTGGTGTTCATCGTGAAAAAGGTAATCCAACCGCGCGTTGAGCGCCCAGGCGTGAATGTCCTCCGTCGTCTGCGGCGTCCCCGTCACCGCGCCGCCCGGCCCGCGCGTGAAACTGTTCGAAAGCCCCTCGCCCCCCTGATAAACCGCCTCCACCCCGTAAGCGAAGTTGTCCCCGAAGCTCCCCGTCGAACCCACCCCGATGTAGAAGCTGTCGTAGTTGAACCGTGTCGAAAACGGCGTCCCGAAGCTGTCGGTCAGCATCAAGACCCGCTCTTCGTTTTCATCATTCTGCACCAGCCCGTAAATGAACGGCCGATGCGTCGGGGAAAGCTCAAAGCTCATCATCCCCCCGAAGAAATCGCGGTCCATGTCCGCGTTGGCGCCCGGCCGCGAGGCGTCGATGTCCGAATACCGCCCGCGCGTCCTCCCGCCGATCCCCGTGACCGTGACCCGGTCGAACTCCAGCGTCACCTCGCCCCCGTCGATCTCCTGGCTGAACACCAGCCCGTTGGCCCAGTGCATCAGTTGCCGGCCCCCCTGCACGATGATGTTGAACCGTGCCGATTCCCCACGGTAAGCCTCCATCGCCCGCCGCAGGTTGAACCGGTAGTAACCCCGGTCCAGCCGCGGCTGAACAAAATCATTGTCCCGGTCGTCAAACGCATCGCCCGTGTTGAAGTCGCGGTAGAGCGTGCTCCCGCGCACGTAGAACTCGTGCGCCCCGTCCAGGTTCAGCGAGGCGTACAGGTTGAGCTCCGGTTGACGGAGGATGTGCGTGTTCGCATCCGGATCGTCAATCGCGTAGAACCCCAGCGCCACGAACCCGCCGTACTCGAACAGCGCCCGTTGGTCGGCCGGTACCTCCCGGTCGATCAGCAGCCGCGTCTGCCGCTGAATCTGCTCGAGCTGGCGGTCGAAGCGTTCCAGGTCCGCTTGCCCGAACGCCGCACCGTTCAGTGCCGCCCAAACGCACGTCGCCAGCCCCGCCGTGACCCATCGCCGTCTTACCGCACTCATGCGCATCCGCTCCCCTGCATTCACCGGCGCTCACGCACATCGATGAATGGCGGGCCAACCCTGAACACACTGCCTCCAGGCCCCTCCGACATGACCGGGCCGCGACACCCGCCCAACGCCGGGGCATGTTACCCATCGCTCACGTCCCCCACAACACCGCCTCCCACCCAGAACCCACAACCCACAACACACCAACACTCCCCCCGCTATAATCCTCCCCGCCCCCGCGTCGTGCGGCCCCATCCTCCCGGAGCCTCCACCCATGCCGCGCCTCGCCACCGTCGCTCCCTTCGGATTCGACCATCTCGATCCGCGCGTGCTTCTGCCGCTGTATCGCAGGCTCGGCTGCGAAACCTGCCAGTTCTACCGCAACACCGCCAATCCGCCGGCCCCGGAACTGGCCAAATCCATCGCCGCCGACGCCGGGCTGCGCATCGACTCCGTCCACGGCGTCTTCGGTCCGCGCTACGACCCCTCCAGCCCCGATGAGTCCGAGCGAAAGTACACCATCGACGCCTACCGCGCCGAAGCTCAGCTCGCTCTCGCTCTCGACGCCCCCATGGTCGTCGTCCACCCCGCGCCGCAGATCCCCGACGGAACCTCCATGGTGGACACCTCGCCCCAGCGCCGCGCCGACGCGCTGAACCGCTCGATCGAGGAACTGGCGGACATCGGCCACGCTTGCGGCGTTACCTTTCTCATCGAAAACCTGCCCCCCAATTTCCTCGCGGGAGGCGACCCGGCCGAACTCGCCGCCGTCATCCGAGCCTTCAACCACCCGCGCATCCGCATGTGCTTCGACACCGGACACGCCCACATCTCCGGCGACGCGGCCGCGGCCTTCGAAAAATGCCTCGATGTCATCGCCTACCTCCACATCAGCGACAACGACAGCCTCCGTGACGCCCACCAGGTCCCCGGCGAAGGCTCGTGCCCCTTTGACCAGCTCGCACCCCACATGGCCCGCCTGGGAGCGGGCGTTTCCGCCATGCTCGAACTCTTTGAGTCGCCTCAATCCCTTGAACAGCACCTGGCCAACTGCCTCCCCGGCCGACTCTCGAAGTGGTTCGCCACGGGCAGGTAAGCCCGCCGCCGGGGAAACTGAGATGGAGAAATGAACATGACCACACGCCAACCCATCCATCACACGCGCCGTGAAGTCCTTACCGCCGGCGGCGCCGTCGCCGCCGCCACCATCCTCACCACGCCCATTCACACCGCCCAGACCGCTCGCGCCGCTGAGAACTCCTCTTCCCGCAAGCGCGTCCTGCGCATCGCCCACCTGACCGACATCCACGTCCAGCCCGAACGCGCCGCGGGCGAGGGCATGGCCGCGTGCCTCCATCACGTCCAATCGCTCTCCGATCGCCCGGATCTCGTCTTCACCGGCGGCGACTCGGTCATGGACGTCATGGACCACGACGCCGCCCGCGCCAAAGCCCAGGCCGAGGTCTGGCGAGGCGTCCTCAAGAATGAGTGCTCCCTCCCCGTGCGCTCGGCCATCGGCAACCACGATGTCTGGGGCTGGAACAAAGAGCGCAGCAAGACCACCGGGGGCGAAGCGCTTTGGGGCAAAGCCTGGGGTGAAGACCTCCTGGGACTGGCCAAACGCTATTACAGCTTCGACCAGGCGGGCTGGCACTTTGTCGTCCTCGACAGCACCTTTCCGCGCGACGCGGGGTACACCGCCAAACTGGATGAGGAACAGTTCGACTGGCTCGCCCGCGACCTCGCGGCCACGCCCGCGGCCACGCCCGTGCTTGTCCTTTCGCACATCCCCATTCTCTCGGCCGCGGCGTTCCTCGACGGCAGCAACGAGGAATCCGGCGACTGGCGGGTTCCCGGCGCCTGGATGCACATCGATGCCCGCCGGATCAAGGACCTCTTCCTCAAGCACCCCAACGTCAAGCTCGCCCTCTCAGGCCACCTGCACCTGGTCGACCAGGTCCTCTACAACGGCGTGACCTACTGCTGCAACGGCGCGGTCTGCGCCGGCTGGTGGAAAGGCCCCAACCAGGAGTGCGAAACCGGTTACGGCCTGGTGGACCTCTACGACGACGGCAGCTTCCACAACCAGTACATCACCTTCGACTGGACGCCAAGGCCGTGAAGGGTCAACAGGTAGGTCAGGCCTTGGCCTGACACCGAAGACCGGCAGGCGTGAGGAACTGTCAGGCCAAGGCCTGACCTACCATTGCAGGGGTGTCACCTGCGGCTTGTCCGCCAGGGCCGCCCTCTATGATTCCCCGTGTCCTTCCCCCAGACCCTCACTCCCGACCTCCTCCTCCACGCCTACCGTCAGGGCATCTTCCCCATGGCCGCCAGCCGCCGTGGACCGATCGCCTGGTACAGCCCAGACCCCCGCGCGATTCTTCCCCTGGAAGGCTTCAAGGCCTCCAAGTCCCTGCGAAAACGCATCCGACGCGGTGATTACCTCATCACCCGCGATCAAGCCTTCTCACAGGTCATCGGCGCCTGTGCGCAACCGCGTCCCGGCCACCCCGAAACCTGGATCAACGATGAAATCCTTCGCGCCTACAACCACATGCACACCCTGGGCTACGCCCACAGCGTCGAGGCGTGGATCGAAGAGCCCGATGTGGACACCGGCCGCCGCCTGGCAGGGGGACTTTATGGTGTCGCCCTCGGCGGGGTGTTCTTCGGCGAATCCATGTTCTCCACCGCCACCGACGCCTCCAAGGTCTGCCTCGCCCACCTTGTCGATCACTTGAATGAGCGCGGCTTCACGCTCCTCGACACGCAGATCATCAGCCCCCACATGCGACAGTTCGGGGTCATCGAAGTCCCCCGCGACCACTTCCTCAAACTTCTCGCCCAGGCGCTCAGGCAGAACCCCCCCTGGTAGGGTCCGCTATTGCGGACCAGACCCGCCCGCCCCATCCCTACCGCATCTTCCGACGCATCTCTGCCAGAAGGTTCCGCACCGATTGACGGATCACGTGAACCTCCCCCGCCTGCTCGGCCAGCACCGAAAGCGTCCACCGGCACGCCTTGGTCAGCCGCTCCTCCCCGAAGCTCGCCCCCGCCACTTCCACCGCTTTGCACAGTTCCATCACCGTCTCAAAATCATTCTCATCACTCGCCGCCTCCAGCCGCCGCGCCTGCTCGCTCAAGCTGGTCGTGAACGCGTCGATCAGTTCCATCAGCCCCTTGTCCCCCGATTGAAGGTTCTCCCGAAGCGCCTGCGCGTTGGGCCACAGCGCCGGAACCCCCGCCGAACCCGCCGCGACCGTCCCTGGCTCTTCCTTCGCCTCCGCCTCCCCCGGACCCGCCGCCGGGTCCTGTTTCCTGAGCTTTCTCAGCCACTCAAGCACGTCGGCCGCGCCTTGCGGCTGCGTCAACACCGCGTTCGCCCCGGCCTCGAGCGCCCGTGATTCCGCCTGCTCGTCGCTTTCGCGCATCAGTACCAGAACCGCCCCGGCGAATCCGTTCTCACGCCATCCCGCGAGCAGCGAGGGTGTATCCCCGACATTCTCATCGGCAACGACGATCACCGCCGAGGTGTTCTCTTCCTTCATGCTCCTGCCGGCGCTTAGCGCGTCTTCCTGCCGAACCGAGAGCCCCGCTTCCCGAAGCTCAGCCGCCAGCGCCGTAGACTCCCGCCCCGCGACCACCAGCACCGTCGCGCCGCTCGAAGCTTCCTCCTCACCCACACCCGCATCCGCCAGCGCCCGACGCGCCGCCGCGGGCGACAGTTCCACATACGAAGCCAGGTCGATCGGCGTATCGAAGCGCATCGCCACTTCGTGAAGCAGGCCCATCAGGTGGCGGCAATGCACCACCACCCCGCGGATCGCCGCCGCCTGCCGGTCACGCTTCACCAGCGCCACCACCACCCGGCTGGTCGGGTAGACAAACCGTCCGTGAATGAACCCCATCCCCCACGCGCTCAGGTTCCGCGGCATCACAGAATAGCGCGTCAGATCCCCCGACGGCTGCGTCACCTCGATCGGCACCATCCCCGGCCGATAACCCACCCTCAGGCCCCGCCGGTTGGCCGCCACCCGCGCGGCGCCTGCCTCCGATGCCCGGTCCAGATCGTTCATCAGCTTCTCGCTCGCCCCCGCATCGAGACGCACTGTATCCAGCGGCTTGGAACGATCCTCAGACATCGCTTCTCAGATCGGCCAATTCCCCCGTCAACTTTCCCGGCCCGCCCACGCGCCCGCCTTCTTGCCCCTTACGATTCCAGTGATTACATTGCTGGATGACCCGGCACACCGACCCCCCATGCGAGCCTCCCATGACCAGTGAAGTCCGTGACATCGACACCGCTACCAAGTACCTCAGGCAAGGCAGGCAAGCCGAGGATGCCGGCGACCGCGAATCCGCGATCAAAGCCTACGAAGCCGCCTTCACCGCCGACCCGGACAACCCCGAGCTGTGCTTTCGCCTGGCCTACAACCTCGACCTTCTCGGCGAAGAGGACGAAGCGATCCACCTTTACGAACAGGCCGCACAGGCCACGCCTCCGCACCTGAGCACGCTCCTGAACCTGGCGGTCCTCTACGAAGACAAGGGCCAGTACGCCCACGCCGAACGCTGCGTCCGCCAGGTGCTCGCCACCGAGCCCAATCACCCCCGCGCCCAGCTCTTCTTCAAGGACATCCTCGCCGCCAAGGCCATGGTGATCGACGATGAGGCCGATAAACGCCGTGAGGTCCACGACGCCCTGCTCGACACACCCGTGACGGACTTCGACCTCTCCGTCCGCACGCGCAACAGCCTGCGTAAAATGAACATCCGGACGCTGGCGGACCTCCTGCGCGTCACCGAGGCCGAACTCCGCAGCTACAAGAACTTCGGCGATGCCAGCCTCGATGAGATCAAGGCCATGCTCGCCCAGAGGGGCCTCAAGCTCGGTCAGCTCGCCGAAGAGCAGCACGGGGCCGCCAAGCGGGCGATCTACGACCAGCTCGCCGCCGAAACCGGGTCGGATCAGGAACTCCTCGGCCGCTCGGTCAACGAGCTGGCGCTCTCCGTCCGGGCGCGCAAGGCCCTGGCCCTGCTCAACATCCAGTCGATCGGCGATCTGTGCATGAAAACCGAAGCCGAGCTGATGGGCGTCAAGAACTTCGGAATGACCAGCCTGCTGGAGATCAAGGAAAAGCTCGTGGAGCTGGGCTTGGGCTTGCGTACGCTGGAAGTGTGAACCCCTCGTAAAATTCGAGTCCCGCTGGATGAAACACCAAGGCGACCCATCCGCACAGGCCCCGTGGCGGAATCGGCAGACGCTGCGGACTTAAAATCCGCTGGACCGCAAGGTCCGTCCGGGTTCGACTCCCGGCGGGGCCAGTTGGGGGGGGGGGTGGGGGGGCGGTGGTTTCGGGTAGGAGTCTGACGGAGGCACCATTTGGTGTGGATCTTAGGGGTCATTGGGTTCGTTCAACCAGCAGTATAGTCACGAGATTCGGGGGGCTGAATGTGATGTCACCGGACGAGGCGATGATGTCGAGGTCTCCATCGCCATCCAGGTCGCCGAGTGCGAGAGATTGGGGTTGTGGGCCGACGTAGAAACGTTCGATTGAACCGAACCCGCCTGCGCCGTTACCCGAAAGCACTGTGACGTCGTTGCTGGCCCAGTTCGCGGTAACGATGTCGAGGTCACCGTCACCGTCGATATCACCGAGCTTCAATGCGCGCGGTGAGTTTCCGACACCAAAATCGCCATGATGGTTGAATGCGCCCGCGCCGTCGCCGAGCAGGACGGAGACGGTGTTCCCAGTCCCGTTTGCGGTGACGATGTCGAGGTCACCATCGCCACTAAGGTCGGCGAGCGCCACGACCGTTGGACGTTTGCCCAACGGATGATCAGTTCGCTGAGTGAATCCGCCGACGCCGTTTCCAAACAGCACGGAGACGCTTTGTCCCTCGGCGTTGGCAGTGACGATGTCGAAGTAACCATCGCCATTGATATCTCCGAGGGCGACGGATTCCGGCCTCACGCCGACGGCGTAGGCGACTGCCTCATTAAATCCGCTCATGCCGTCTCCCAGGAGTACAGAGACCGTGTCGCCGAACGTGTCGGCGGTCACGGCGTCGAGGTACCCGTCTCCGTTGAGGTCGGCCAGAGAGAGTGATTGCGGACCTGACCCGACGGCGTAGTCATAGCCCTGCATGAAGTCGCCCTCGCCATTGCCCGGGAAGACCCATACTGCATCATTGGAAAACGCCGCCGCGACGATGTCGAGATGGCCATCGTGGTTGAGATCCGCCAGAACCAGGGAGAACACGAGGATACCGACCGGAAGGTCGGCCTGCTGATCGACTCCGCCGGCGCCATTGCCCCTTAGGAGGGTGAACGAAGCATCCCAGAGGTTGGCCGTGATGATGTCCGGTTCGCCATCGTTGTTGAAGTCGCCAATGGCGACCGCCAGGGGCATGGTGCCGACTTCATGGAATTCGCGTCCGTCGAAAGCGCCCGCACCATCCCCCCTGAGGACGGTGACTGAAGGCTGCCACCAGTTGGCGGTCAGGATATCCACGTTGCCGTCGCCATCCACGTCCGCGAGCGCTACAGCGCCGGGCTGGTTGGCGACGCCGAAATCTGATCGCTGATTGAACACCCCCTCGCCGTTGCCCAAGAGAATCGACACAGTGCCGGCATCGTTGTTTGCGGTGACGATATCGACGTTGCCGTCGCCATCGAAGTCCGCCAGTGCGACCGAGCGGGGCAAACGTCCGACGGAGAATCTCTCGGGCGCTGCGAAGTGTCCATCACCGTCGCCCAATGAGACGGAGACGAGATCTTCCGCATTGGTGAATTGGCTGCCGGAGACGGAAATGACATCTAGGTGTCCGTCCGCGTTGACATCCCCGAGGATGACCGCCGAGGCGCCGATCGTGCCCGCCAACGTAAAGTTGCTGAATCGACTGAAAGCTCCCGCGCCGTCTCCGACGAGCACCACGCCGCCCGCCGAGTTCTCAGATGCAACAACGACGACATCAAGAATGCCGTCTTCATTGACATCACCGAGCGTGAACGTCTCTGTGCCGATTCCGGCGTTGTAGAACCGCTCAGGAGCGAACACGCCTGGCTCAACCCCGAGGATTACTGAAAAAGTGGCGGTCGATGTGCTGGAGGCCACGATGTCGAGGAGTCCGTCATTATTCAGGTCGCCAAGAGCCACCGAACGGGGGCCCCGCCCCATCCTGATGTCCAGCCTGTCTCGTACACCACCGAGGCCGTCGCCAAACAGGATGGTTGTATTTGAAACGCTGACTGTCACGATGTCCAGCAGACCATCTCCATCAAGATCCCCAAGCGCCACATCAATGGGAAAATCATCCACGGCGAACGTCGAGTACGGTCCGAAGCCGCCCGATGCGTCACCCAGCAGCACTGACACCGCTGAGGCGGCGTAGTGGACCGTTACCACGTCGGCGTGCCCATCGCCGTTGAGGTCGCCCATCGCCAGGTTCACCGGGCCGGGCGCCACCTCGTAAGCAGGCGGCATGTTGATGACCTCATACCCCGGATTATCCACCCGCATCACAAACTCCGTCAGCGCCTGTCCCGCTTCCAGCTCGTTCCCCGCCGGGTCTGGAAGACCGGCCGCGGTTTCGAGGCGGTAGGTTCCCAGCGCCAGCGGCGCGGTCAGAAGCGTGACCCGGGCGTTTGCCTTGCTGTAGGCCAGGTCCGTGATCGGGATGTTCACCTCGTCCCCTGTGTTGAACTGCCCATCCTCACCGGCCTCGGTGAGGGTGAAGTGGGCGGGGGTGATCGCGGCCGTGTCCAGAAACTCTGAGAACGTGAGCGTGATCGCCTCAAGCCCCTGGGGACGTGAGGCCCCCGGTGGGGGATCGACGGCTGTCAGGGCCGGGGCGGCCGTGTCGAGCGTGAACGAGACTTCGACAAGCTCTGATGAGTTGCACTGGTCGTCCACCGCGCGGAAGCCGAACACGTGCGTACGATCCTCCAACGGGGCGGAAACCGTCTCTTCGATCAACGCGCGGCTGAGATGGAACGAACCATCGCCCGCGAGCGCGTGGGTGACCTCGAATCCGGGGAAGGGCGGTGGCGGCTCGCCTCCGCCTCCGCCCCCGGCCAGAAGCACCTCGTAAGGCACCACATCGAAGGCATCCAGCCGGCCGTCGCGATTCATATCCCCGCGCAGGACCGCATCCAGCCCGGGATACTCGGCGGCGTACTGCTCGGGATGGGCCAGCGCCAACTCCATCGGCGCGATGTCAAAGGCGTCGATCGAACCGTCACCGTTGAGGTCGCCCAGAGGATGAGTCCAGAGGAGGTAAAGCTTTTCGATGGGATGCTCGGAGACGACCTGCCCGGCGATGGCGGGATCGTTGGTCAACAGGTCGGTGTCGCTGTGCCCCGTATCATGCGCCAGGGCGGCGGTGAGTGAGGGCGCGGAACTGATCGCTACATCGGCGGAAGCGGACGCCCCTTGTCCGCGGTCGCTCTGGAATAATCGTGCGGCATCAAACGAATCGACGCGGCCATCCCCGTTGGCATCGCCGGCGGCCAGCAGATCGACCCCTGGGAAACGGGCCTTGTGCTCTGGGGCGTCCGTCAACGCCAGCTCGAACGCCGACGCGTCGAAGGCGTCGAGAACGCCGTTGCCGTCAAGGTCGCCCAGGACGGGCGCGGCCGACAGGAGAAGACGCGGTTCAAGAACCTCGAGCGGTCGCCAATCCGCGCAAGTGGACGCGCGGCCCGGCCGGGGGCGCGACTTTCGATCTTCAGGGGGTAAGTGTTTCCCGGACATGGACCGTTCCCGCTCCCTGCCTTGGACTTCGGGATTCTATACGGATAACGGACCCGGGGAAAGGGGACTTGCGGGAATCCCGTGCAATTTCGTTTCGCGCCCTTTCTGCGCTTCTGTGAATGGACGCGAACACCCGGCCGATGCGGCGCGGACGGCCGCGCCCATCACCCACGGCCGGGGAGGTCGCTCGCTTCACGCCCCCACGAGGAAAAGGGTCTCGTGGGTGCTGTCGTCGCTGATACGGATATCGAGGATTCCGTCGCCGTCGGCGTCGGCAAGCGTGACGCTGTAGCTTCGACCCTGGATTTCGAGGGTGGCCGTCAGGGACTGCATGGACCCCTGGAGGATCGAGGAGAGGTGGTTGACGGCCAGCGTGAGGTTGGACGCCAGGTGGCTCCAGACATCGTGCGGGTGGACCTGCCCGAGGAACGCGGCCAGCCAGTTCAGCGCGAGGGAAGTGACCTGTGTGGGTTCGGGCTGGTCGGCGTCGATGAAGATGACGGCCGGCGCGGGGTCGTCATGGTGGAGCGGCTGGTCATCCTCCGGAGCAAGCGACTCGGAGATCGGCATCGGGTAGTGATTGAGCAGGACGCTCAGATTGTCGCTGTCACGGTTGGCGGTGACGAGATCCACTTTGGCATCGCCATTGAAGTCGGCGGCGGCGATGCTGTTGGGGGAAGTCCCCGCGAGGAAGCGATCGTCCGGTTCGAATGTCCCATCGCCGTTGCCCAGAAGGACCGATACATCGTGTGTGCTGCGGTTGGCGACGGCCAGGTCGATGTTCCCGTCACCGGAGAGGTCCGCGGCGACGATCGAACGCGGCATGGCGCCGACCGCGATCTGCTGCTGAGTCTGGAACGTTCCGTCCCCGTTGCCCAGGAGGACGGAGATGTTGTCGAGCAGGAAGTTGGTGACGGCCAGGTCGAGCTCGCCGTCTCCGTCGAAGTCGGCGGCGGTCAGCGCGGTGGGGCCGTAACCGGCCGCGAAGTGAGTGGGCGCCTCGAAGGATCCGTCGCCGTTACCGAGAAGGATCGAAACATTGTGTCCGAAGTTGTTGGCGAGCGCCAGGTCGATGACTTCATCCCCATTGAAGTCGTGGGCGATGACGTCGATCGAGCCAAGTCCGGCGGCGAAGAGATCGTGCCCCTGGAAGGTCCCGTCCCCGTTCCCAAGGAGGACGGATACCTTGTCTGTGTAGAAGTTGGTGACGGCCAGGTCGTCGATTTCGTCCCCGTTGAAGTCGGCGACGGCCACGCCGGACGGGCCGTTGTCGGTAGCGAACGTCAGGTGCGACTGGAACGTTCCGTCACCGTTGCCCAGGAGCACCGAGACGTTGTCGCTGTTGAAGTTGGACGCGACAAGGTCGGCGATCCCGTCGCCGTTGAAGTCGCCGGTGGCGAGGTCCACCGGATTGGTCCCGACGTCGAAGCTGTCCAGGAGCACGAACGACCCGTCGCCGCACCCGAGCATGATCGAGACGTTGTTGTCGAGGAAGTTGGCGACGGCCAGGTCCAGCATCCCGTCCGTGTTGAAATCGGCGACAACCACGGCGAAGGGCGCGTTGCCGGCGGGGAAGTTGCGCCGCGTGAACAGCCCGTTGCCGGGCTCGGCGCCGGCCAGCAGCGCCTCGAACGGCGAGACGTCGAAGGCGTTGAAGGCGCCGTCGCCGTTGATGTCGCCCGCGGCGAGCATGTTGACTTCGGGGAACTGAGCCTCGAACGCGGTCGGATCCGCCAGCGCCAGCTCAAACGGCGCGACGTCGAACGCGTTGAGCACGCCGTCGCCGTTCATGTCGCCCAGGATGACGTCCGTGTTGGTTTCACACCCGCAAGGCAGGTCGACGTTGATGGCCGCGGCCGAACCTTCCGTGTCGATCGAGTCATCCAAGCCATCAAAGCCAGGGACGGCCGACAGCAGCAGACGAGGCTCAAGCCGCTCTAGGGATCGCCAGGGCGAAACCGGCTGAAGGCTCGCGCGGCGTCGGCGGCCGGCGTGGGCCTTGTGACCCAGGATGGACAGCAGGTCCGCTTCGCGGCGATTGGATGGCAGCGGGTACCCGGACATCAATCTCTCCCTTCCAGCGATGGTCCCTGAGCGCGCCGTGCGGCCCGTTACGAATAGGCGGCCACGGGCGGAGTGAATCGTCGGAAGTATAGCCCCGAAAACCGTAAAGCCAAACCGGGCGATGGAAGTTGGGACAAAGGGCCCAGAAGTGGTCCGGACGGGGGGATCAGGAGGACTGGGGGAGCCAGAGCGACAAAACGACGAAGGGGCCCAGCGGGATCAGGTGATGCGACTCGGTGAGCGGACCCAGGTGTAGACCGTCACAGCCAGTCCCAGCCCCGTCATGGGAATGACAAAATAGAGCATCGCGGACGTGAACGTCGCCAAGGCCGCGTGCTCTCGCGCCGCGAGGACGAGGAACGCGACGTAGGCTGCGTAATAGAGAAGAAACAGCAGACCCTCCGAGCGGGCGATGCGGCCACCGGTGAAGAAGATCGGCAGGCACGCGAAGGCGACCGCCAACATCACCGGGATATCAAATCGCAGGGCCTGCGGGGCCACGGCCACCCCATCCGGAGCCACGGCCGCGGAAAAGCCCAGCACCGCCAGAATGTTGAAGATATTGCTCCCCACCACGTTCCCGACCGCGATGTCGCGCTGCCCGCGGATCGCCGCGACGATGGATGTCGCCACCTCCGGCATGGAGGTTCCCGCCGCGATGATCGTCAATCCGATCATCAGCTCGCTCACGCCCATCGCGCGGGCGATCTGCACCGCCCCGTCCACGAACCAGCGTGCGCCCAGCACCAGCAGCCCCAACCCGATGACCACCAGGATCACCGAAACGCCCAGGTTTTTGGGCGTGGGAGGCAGGCCCGCGGAGTCGGCGTTGGAATCTCCACCGGGGGGTTTGGCGTCCGAGTGATTCTTCCTGCCCAGACGGATCAGGAAGACCGTGTACGCCACGGCCGCCAACGCGAGAAGAAACCCTTCCAGGCGGGCGATTCGCCCATCACCAGCCAGCAGCCAGGTCACCAGAGAAACCCCGATCATGATCGGAACGTCCAGCCGGATGAGCTGCGCCGAGGCGACCAGGGGGATGATCAGCGCCGACAGGCCGAGGATGAACAGCACATTGAACGTGTTGCTCCCCACGACGTTGCCCAGGGCGATGTCAGGCTGGCCGGTCAGGGCGGCCTTGACGCTCACCGCCAGTTCAGGCGCGCTGGTTCCGTACGCGACCACGGTCAACCCGATGATCAGCGGGGGCAGTCCAGCGGCCCGGGCAAGCCCGGTCGCCCCGCGAACGAGGGTTTCGGCGCCAACCGTGAGGAAGATGAGGCCTGCGACGATCAGGAGGGCTGCCATGGGGGGAACGATCCTGGGGTAGGTTCACGACGCGTTGGGGAGCCCGTTCATCATCGCATGAATGCCCGGTTCGCGGGCGTGAAAGTCCAGGGGGGGATCGAGGGGTAAACCGGGGTGTCCCTGCCGCCGATAAGACCTGCATCGTGCAGGACGCGGATCGACCGACCCTCCATGAGGCGCCCCGAATGTCGGCATGCAACACCACAGTGACGGTTGAGAAGCAGGGCCAGGCGCGTGTGGTGCGATTTGCCCCGCTGACGGAGTTCCCCGAGCAGGTCACGATGCCCCTCGAACAGGAACTGACGGATGTGGTCAGGGAGCCGGACGTGTCGATGGTCGTGGTGAACTTCGGCGGGGTGACGCTCATCTCATCGCACATGCTCGGCGTGCTCGTGCGGCTGCGCAGCCAGGCGACCAAGCGGAAGGTGCGGCTGTGCCTGGCCGGGCTCTCGGAGATCAACCTCCGTCTCTTTCAACTGACGCGCCTGGATGCCCTGTTTCAGATCTTCGCCTCCGAGGGCGACGCCCTCGCCGCGGGGGGGTGAGTCGGGAGTCGGGAGTCAGGAGTCGGGAGTCAGGAGTCTGGTCCTTTGACTCAAGACCCAAGACCCAAGACCACTTCCTACGCGATCTTGGTCCGGGATACGCCCTGGTCGCGGTGTTCGCGGATCAGCTCGAAGAACTCGGTGAAGTCCAGCCGGACGAACAGGTCCGCCAGTCGGGGGTCGAACTGCGCGCCCGCGTGCGTCTGGATCTCGGTCAGCACCTGGTTGTGGGGCATGGGATTACGGTAGGAGCGATCCGAGCTCATCGCGTCGAAGGCATCGGCCAGGCAGAGGATGCGGCCCATGAGCGGAATCGTCTCGCCGGACAGTCCGTAGGGATATCCGCGGCCGTCGTATCGTTCGTGGTGGTGCAGCACGCCGGGGACCAGATCCTTCATGGGCCGGATGGCGGCGATGATGCGCGCCCCGATCTCGGGGTGTTGCTTGATCAGCTCGAACTCGTCGGCGGTGAGCTTTCCCGGTTTGGCGAGCACGGCTTCGGGCACGCCGATCTTGCCCAGGTCGTGGATCAGCGCCGCCAGGTAGATGCGTTCGACCTGCCGAGGGTCCAGCGCCGCGGCCTGGGCGAGCGAGCGCGACATCAGCGCCACGCGCTCGGAGTGGCCCCGTGTGTACCGGTCTTTGGCGTCGATCGAGGTCGTCAGCGCGTGGAGCGTTCCGAGGAACATCGCCTGCATGTCCTCGAACAGCAGCGAGTTCTCCAGGAAGATCGACAGGGAGTTCGCCAGCGCGTGGCAGAGCTTGGCGTCGACACTCGAGATATTGGACTGGTCGAGCTTGTCGCCACCGAACAGGATGCCCAGCAGACTGCCTTCACGGACCAGCGGAATGACCAGCAGTTGCCGGGCGATGCGCGAAAGCGGCTCGAACTCCAGCGACTGCGTGTCGTCGATCACGAGCGGGTCGCAAGCGTCGCGGAAGCGGCGCATCAGGTTCGCGGCGATCATCTTCAGCGTGAACCGGTCGCACCCGACCTCCCCCGCGGTGAAGAGCTGACCGACGAGGTCTTCCAGCCGCGGTTCATCGTCCTGAAGCTGAAAGGCGATCCAGCGCAATCCGGCCACCTGTTGAAGCTCCTGACAGGCGTCCCTGATGAACTCGGCGGACGGCCGACCGACGCTCATGTTGGTCGTCAGACGATAAAGAAGACTCAGTTCCTCGTAGCACTCGCCCAGCTCCTGGGACATGTGACGAAGCTCGTCGCATCGGCGATCGACCTCGACCCCGTCCATCTGCATCCACACGATCGCGCGGGCAAGGCGATCCATTTCGGCCTGCCCCAGCAGGGCCCGCGGATCCCCCAGTGCGTGAAGCTCGTGCGGTTCGGCGCCGGCATGAGCGGCGATCGCCCGAAGCGCGGGCGTATTGAATAGTTCAGGCCCGAGCAAAAGCGCAGCCAGCACCGGGTGCGGGGCGGCCGGGGCAAGCCAACGCCCGGCGCGCGTCGGCAGCGAAACGAGCGTGAGTCCGGGCCAGATCGCAAACGTCTGCCCGATGTAACGCCGCATCGCGTCGAGGCGAGGACGGATCTCCGCGGCGAACGATGGCGAACTCACGATGATCCGCTCCAGCGGGCGGATCTCTCCCGGAACCAGGACCGTCCCGTCCTCCAGGAATGAGACAACCGACACGCCCATCGCTTCGAGGCGGCGCTTGTTGCGGTCCGAAAGGAGCGGACGGTCAAACTCGTTGCCGTAACGGATCATGCGGCGTCCGAGGCCTCCCGTTTGGGCGCCGCGCCCACCAGGGCCTCGACGCGGGCGATGATCTCCCGCAGGCTGAAGGGCTTGCTGATGACGGCCGCGATGTTCGTTTCAGACAGCAGCTGCGGAGAGAGGCTGAATCCGCGCGCGGTCAGCAGGAGACAGGGGATGTCGCTGGTCTCTTCACGTCGCTTGAGCTCCTGGCAGAGTTCCAACCCGCTGCGGTAGGGCATCTGGAAGTCCGTGATGACCAGGCGCGGGCGGTGTCGCACCGCCGCCTGGAGTCCCTCCTCGCCGTCTTCGGCGGTAATGACCTTGTATCCCGCGTTGAGCAGCTTGAGGCTCACCACGTGCAGGATATGCGTTTCGTCGTCGACGACCAGAATGATGGGTTGATCGCAGTTCATAGAGACAATTCTCCGACGCAGGCCGATTGGACGGAACGGTCGCAACGCTCCTGGACGAGCGGGAGCGTGAAGGAGAACGTGCTTCCTTTTCCGGGTTGGCTCACCACGCTGAGCCTCCCCCCGTGAACGGTTTCGATCACCTGCCGAACCAGGTTGAGGCCCAGCCCCGTTCCGGGGGCGAGTTTCTTGTGGTCCGTCACGCGATAGAACTTGTCGAACAGCCTGGGAATGTCCGCAGGCGGAATCCCAACCCCGGTGTCCGTCACCGCCAGGATCGCCATCTGGGCCGATTCATCCACATCCAGCGAGACGCTCACAAGCGCCCGCCGGGCGGGGTCGTCGCCGGGCGTGTACTTGATCGCGTTGGCCAGCAGGTTGATGAGCGCCTGGCGCACAAGGTCGGCGTCCGCC
>JBGTFI010000289.1:0-2581 GCA_041747335.1 Phycisphaeraceae bacterium
GCGGCGAAGCTGCTGCCGGAGGCGCCGCGGGTGGCGATGCTTTCGTTCTCGACGCGCGGGAGCGCCTCCCACGCCCACGTGGACAAGGTGACCGCGGCGCTGACGATCGCCAGGCAGCGAGCGCCGGGGCTGTTGATCGATGGGGAGTTCCAGGCTGACGCGGCCATCGTGCAGCGGGTCGCGGCGAAGAAGGTCAAGGACGGCAGCGAGGTGGCGGGCAGGGCGAACGTGCTGGTCTTCCCCGATCTGGATGCGGGCAACATCGGGTACAAGCTGACGCAGTACCTGGCGGGCGCCAAGGCGATCGGGCCGTTTTTGCAGGGTTTTGCGAAGCCGATCAGCGATCTTTCCCGCGGCGCCTCGGTGGACGACGTGGTGGCGACGGCGGCGATCACGCTGGCGCAAGCGGAGTAGTGACTGGAGTCTCGAGCCTGGTGTCTGGTGTCCAGAGTCGAAGAGGCAGTTGGCAAGTCGGCAAGTTGCAAGTTAGGACCAGAAGGCACTGAGCATCCATTCCCTTTTCGTCATTCGGATTTCGTCATTCGTCATTTCCCTATTCCCTAACCCCCAACCCCTTCTCATGAAGATTCTCGTCGTCAACTGCGGCAGCTCCTCGATCAAGTACCAGCTCTTCGCGATGCCGGAGGGGGAGGTGATGGCCAAGGGTCTGGTGGAGCGGATCGGGGAGGATCAATCGGCCAGCCTGCTGGAGACCGGTGGCAGTTCGCACCGGCGCGACATGCGCATCGCGGACCATGAGCAGGGCATGGCCCTGATCCTGGAAGATCTGGTCAGCCCGCGGCACGGGGTGCTCAGGGATGTGAGCGAGATCGGCGCGGTGGGGCATCGCGTGGTGCATGGCGGGGAGGAGTTCACGGGCAGCGTCCACATCGATGCGCGGGTGATCGCCTCGATCGAGCGCTTCGCAGACCTGGCCCCGCTGCACAATCCGCCGAACCTCACGGGCATCCGCGCAGCCATGAACCGCCTTCCGGGGGTGCCGCAGATCGCGTGCTTCGACACGGCATTTCACTCGACAATCCCGAAAGTCGCGTACATGTACGCCCTGCCGTACGAGCTGTACGAAAAGCACGGCATCCGTCGGTACGGATTTCACGGGACGAGCCACCGTTACGTGGCGCGCCGCGCGGCGGTGATGCTCGGCAGACACAAGTACGACCTCAACTGCATCACCTGCCACCTGGGCAACGGGTGCTCGATGGCGGCGGTGAAGCAGGGAAGGAGCATCGACACCTCGATGGGCCTGACGCCGCTGGAGGGGCTGGTGATGGGCACGCGCAGCGGGGATTTCGACCCGGCGATCCTCTTTTACCTGGGTGAGCACGGACAGACGATGCAGTCGCTCAACAAGCTGTGCAACAAGCAGAGCGGGTTGCTGGGCGTTTCGGGCAGGAGCAACGACATGCGCACGCTCACGGAGCTGGCCGAGGAGGGCGACGAGCGCGCGGCGCTGGCGATCGAGATTTTCTGCTACCGGATCAAGAAGTACATCGGCGCATACGCCGCGGCGCTGGGGACGCTCGACGCGGTGATCTTCACCGGCGGGATCGGGGAGAACGCGGTGAATGTGCGCGCCAAGGCGTGCGAGAACCTCACACAGCTCGGCATCGAGCTTGACCCGCGGAAGAATGAGAAGGTCATCCGGGCGGAGGGCGACATCAGCAGCGACGCCAGCCGCGTGCGGGTGCTGGTGGTGCCGACGAACGAGGAGGCGGCGATCGCGGCCGACACGTACGCGATGGCGGGAGGGCGAGGGATTCATGAATCAGGTGGGGACGGTGGGGCGGGCGTCTCGCCCGCCGTCAGGCCGCAGGCCTGAAATAGCGCCATCTTGCGTCTGCATAATGCTGCAATGAGCTTGCGGCTTCGCCGCAATGGCGGGCGGGACGCCCGCCCCACTGCGGGACTGTATGCCGATTCCATTAGGAGTACCCGATGCTCACCGCCGCTTCCACGTATCGTACCTTGACCCAGGCCCAGATCTCCGCGCTGGAGGCGAGCGGCTGCTCGGCGGAGAACTGGGCGAATGTCCGTGTGGCCGAGGGCTTCAATCCTATGGCCGTGCGCCATGCGCGCTTCTCCGGCCACATCGAACTGGGTGTCTTCACCCAGCCGGTCGAGCGCGACGGCATCGCCCAACCGTCGGGTATCTACCATGCTCACCTGATCGACTGCGCCGTCGGCGACGGCGCGCGCATCGCCAACATCGGCAACCACATCGCCAACTATGCGATCGAGGCCGGGGCGTGCGTGGAGGATGTGGGACTGATGCAGGCCCGTTCCGGTGCGATGTTCGGAAATGGGGTGGAGGTCGAGGCGCTCAACGAGGGCGGCGGGCGCGAGATCATTCTGTTCAACGAGCTGTCCTCCCAGTTCGCGCACCTGCTGTGTCTGCACCGGTTTCGGCCGAAGTTCATTGAGAAGCTCCAGGCGATCGCCCGCGCCGAGGCCCAGCGGGCGAAGGGAGATCGGGGCGTGGTCGGCCAAGGCGCGACGGTGCGCGGTGTGAAGGAGATCGTGGACGTGAACATCGGCGCGCACGCGGTGGTCAGCGCCGCGG
>JBGTFI010000290.1:0-2589 GCA_041747335.1 Phycisphaeraceae bacterium
CCATCGCGGACGTGCTCGCCGGCGAAGCGGGCGTGCTGCGCATCGACCTCACCGCCGCCGTGCGCCAGGCGCTCGCCGCAGGCATGACACGGATTACGCTGCACCTGACCGGCGGCACCGCCGACATCCAGGTGAACGTCAACCGGGCGGACTCGGGCCTGGAAATCTCCACCGATTCCCAGGGCATCCTGGGCGATCTGTACGATGCCGATGGCGGCCTGGTCGCCCAGGCGCAGACCGCCATCGACCTGCGCAACTTCAAGGCCGGCGACTACTTCCTGCGCGTCTACCATCCCGATCCGAGCGACAACCTCCTGGCCCAGCCCGTCTCAAACGCGCTGGCTTTCGGCATCGAGTTCCGCGCCCCCATCGCCGGATTCACACATCCTGCTTCCGATCGCGACCGCATCTTCGGCGGCGAAGGTGAAGACCTCATCATCGGCAACGACGACCTCGACCAACTCTTCGGCCAGAGCGGAGTGGACCTCTTCGTCGGTGAATCCCTCGAGATCCGCGACCTCACGTCCGGCGAAATCGCCACCGAGCCATCGGCCGCGGAAAACAGCGTCAATCAGCCGCGCCCCATCGACACCCGCATCGCCTTCGCCGACCCCAACCTCGCGGCGACGCTCGCCCGCCTGCTGGGCTTCGCGGTGACGAACTCTTATCTGCCCGGCCTCTCGCACGTCGCCGTGCCCCTCTTCGCCAGCCAGCTCGCCACCATCACCAGCCTCGATCTTTCCTTCCGGAACATCACGGACCTGGGCGGCCTCGAATACGCCATCAACGTCACCGACCTTACCCTCGTCGGCAACGACCTCATCGACCGCAACGTCGATCCGGAAGAAGATTCGGGCCTGTTCGCCCTCGTCCCCGGGCGGGATGGAACCGGCGGCACGATCGGCATGGCCAACCTCCAGTACCTCGCGCTGGACTTCAACACCGACATCGAAGACCTCGACGTGATGGCCGCGCTCATCACCCTGCGCGGGCTGAGCCTTGACTACAACACCGGCCTCGAGCTCAACCCCGCCTCCAGCTTCGCGGGCATCGCCGACCTTCAGGATCTCACCTTCCTGAGCCTTGACGGGATCGACCTCACCGGCGTCACGCCGCACCTGGGAAGGATGCTCACCGGCGACCGCACCGTCATCGCACGCGACGGCACTGCGGTGGACCTCCTC
Organism: Phycisphaeraceae bacterium; assembly: GCA_041747335.1. GTDB lineage: Bacteria > Planctomycetota > Phycisphaerae > Phycisphaerales > Phycisphaeraceae > JBGTFI01. The sequence goes on from JBGTFI010000290.1 coordinate 1,185, forward strand.
GAGGACACGCTGATCATCAACGCCGGTATCTTCGCCTTCCTAAGGCTGATCGGTTCGCCGCAGCCGGCCATCTGGCTGCGCGGCGAGGCGCTCGACCACGACGAGGTTTTCGACGACATCGTTCAGACCGCCTTCGATTCCGTCTCCCAAACCGCCACCATCGAGATCACCGCCTTCGGGCACACAGCCGTCTTCACCGGCGTCAAGGCGATCTACTTCGACGGCGGTTTCGGGGACGATGTGCTCGAGGTGCACGTCGATGTCGAGGTGCCGGTCATCGCCATCGGCGGGCAGGGTGACGACGTCCTCGACACCGCCGCAGGGCAGGATCTGCTCATCGGAGGCCAGGGCAACGACACCCTCCGCGGCCGCGGTGGCGCCGATCGCCTGATCGGCGGTGAAGGCGACGACGATCTGGCGGGCAATGAGGGCAACGACACCTACCTCTTCATCGGCGGCTTTGGCCACGACACCCTGACCGAAGACCCCGGTGAAGGAACCAGCGACACCCTCGACTTCACCGCGATCACCGCTGATTTGACCGCACATTTCCCCCAGTGGACGATCACCGACGGCACGAACTCGCTGATGTTCACGAACGCCCATGTCGAGCGCGTTCTCACCGGCTCGGGCGACGACCACTTCATCATCGACGCCGTCCATGCCGACGGCATCACCCTCGACGGCGGCCTGGGGGATGACACCTACGACATCACCCTCATCCCCGCGCAGTGGCTGGGCGTCATCACCCTCGACGATTCGGCCGTCGAGGATTCCTCTTTCGACACACTCAACATCGACGCGAGCGCCGGACCCGCGGGCACGCTCATTCTCAACGGCGACAGCCTCACCTACGACCCCGCCATCGACTTTGAGCTTCACTACAACCAGCGCGGCGACGGCTCGGGGATCGAGACGCTCAATCTCACCACTACAGGCGGCGACGACGCGATCCACGTGCTGGGCGTCTCGGCCCTGACCACCATCAACAGCGGCGCTGGCGATGACCACGTCACCATCGGTGGCGGGTCAGTCGGCCTGGGCGACATGCACGCCGCGCTCATCCTGCTGGCGGGCGACGGGCAGGACCAGCTCGTCATCGACGATTCGGCTGATTCATCCAGTGATGCCGGAATCCTCACCGGTAACACCCTCACCGGCCTGGGAATGACCGGCCCGGTCACCTACGAAGACTTTGAATCGCTCACGGTCCAGCTCGGCGACGGCGCGAACACCTTCACGATTGAGTCAACCCACAGCGGCGAGACGATCCTCCACGCCAACGCGGGGGACGACCACCTCCATGTCCAATCCATCGCGGGCCCGACGACGATCCACGCCGGGCAGGGCGCGGACACCGTGCGCATCGGCAGCCTCGCGCCCAACCCGGGCGGTACGCTCAGCG
>JBGTFI010000291.1:0-6235 GCA_041747335.1 Phycisphaeraceae bacterium
GTCCGGCGGGTTCAAATCCCCTTCAGTCCGAAACTCCGCGATCTGGTGGTACCAGTCGATCCGCGCCCGCGGCACGTCGAGCGCGGGGTCGAACAGCTCTCGCTGGGCCTCTTTCCGGTGCAGAGCCTGGTCGTCCATGAACTCGATGGGCGATTCCACCCGCTCGTCGTGGTCCGCTTCCCTGGATCTGTCTTTTCTGCGTCGGCCGGTGATGGGGGGGAGGCACGTCGGCATGGGTCAGGGCTCCTCTCAAGCGGGTCGAAGGGCAGTTTCGGGTCGGGTCCGATTCGATCAAAACGTTCAAAACGTTCATCATCATACCCTGTCGGACCCGCAGGTCAAGCCCTCCTGATGGATTTTCCGAACGATTCAGGTGGTCAAGTCCCGAACTCATGCCATTGATTCGACGATTTTCCCGATGTGCTGGCTGGAACCCATGGACCCCACTACCATGCGAATCGTTCAATCCGCCTTCCGCCTTCCGCCTTCCGACCCCCGCCGAATGAAGCACCTCCTGTCTCCCAAGCAGCTCGGTCAGGCACTCGGCGTCAGCGAGTCCTCCCTCAAGCGGTGGATCGACGATGGACGCCTGGTCGCCTCCCGTACCCTGGGCGGGCACCGACGAATCCCCATCAGTGAGGCCGTCCGATTCATCCGCGAGACCGGATTGTCAATCGCCCAGCCTCAGGTTCTGGGCCTCGACGACCTGGCGCAGACCACCCTCGCCGCCTCCGGCGGCGAACACAACGCGGCGTTCCTCGAGGCCCTCAGGTCCGGCAATGGGCCTGCGGCGCGCGGCATCCTGCTTAACCTCTACCTCTCAGGGTGGACGGCTGCGGACCTGTTCGACGGTCCCGTCGCATTCGCCATGACCGAGCTTGGAACGCTCTGGCAACATGACGACAAAGGCATTTACCTCGAACACCAGGCCACCGACCTGTGCCTGGCCGCGGTTCAGCAGCTTCGATCGGTCCTCCCGCCCCCGTCCATGGACGCTCCGGTGGCGGTCGGCGCCGCGCCCACGGACGATCCCTACCTGCTGGCGACGCTCGCCGCCGCCGTCACCCTTCAATCCATCGGTTGGCGGGCGATCAACCTCGGCCCGCAGACCCCGCTCAGCTCCCTCCGCGACGCGGCCCTGGATTCCCAAGCCAGAATTGTGTGGGTGTCGGTCAGCACGGAGGCCGGCCTCAGACGACTGCTCGAAGGCCTGGCAGACCTCTCGGCTGCGCTCATATCCAATGCCGTCCACCTGGTCGTCGGCGGCCGCGCTCTGGGCGGTCCCCTGGCTCCACACGGCCCCTCGGTGCATCGAGCCAACTCCATGGCCGAACTCGCCGCCTTCTGCTCAGGTCTCACCGCGTCCAGCCGGAAGGCGCCCACCCAGGCGGTTCCCGAGTCCTGAACGCTGGGCTAACAATCAAGAAACGATTGGAAAAGTTCGCTCTTCCTGTTGTGTCGCAGGGTGGGCGGGGTTACCATGCTGATCCTTTGTGGACGGCTGCAGGTATTCAACCGCGGCCGCCAGGTGTCTCGTGGATCGCGCTGCCCGGTGGCGGCCGTGCCGCAAGTCGGCGCTCGCGGGTAATCTCAGGTTTCTTTAGGAAGAGAGAGCAAGGCAACAGTCAAGTCCAGCGTTCCGCGCGCGGGCGTGTGTGTACACGGCCGCGCGGGGCGCGTTCGTAGCGGAGGTGATTTCATGAAAGACAGGCGATTTCGATGGATCGGGTACTCCACAGCGTGCGTTCTGACGGCCGCGGCGCTTCCGGCGATGGCGGATGACATTTCCTGGGTCGCGGGCAATGGTGACTTCCTCAACCCCGCCAACTGGGGCGGAACGGCGCCCGGCGGCGACGATAACGCCCTGGTCAACAACGGCGCGACCGCGACGCTCGACGACGAAGGGAACACGACCGAGGTCGGTTCGCTCCAGTTGGGTCAAGCCGGCGAACAGCGCGGGCACGTCGTGGTGCAGGCCGGGACGCTGAGCCTTCTCGGTCCGGAGGTGTCAAGGATCGGCGCCGGCGGGTCGGTGGCCTCGAGCCTTTCGGTGGCGGGCGATGCGATTCTCACCTCGGGCGCCAATGTGTTCGTCGGCGTCGGGGGCGGCATCGGGAACGTGGTGTTGGATGCCGACTCTGCGGTGAACATCGCCGGGGTGTTCCGCGTCGGCGGTAGCGGCGAGGGTTCGGTCTTCGGCGGCAACGGCCTGCCCGGCGGCGGAACCAACCCCACCGGCACGGGAAGCGTCACCATTCAAGGCGGCAACCATGCTTTCGGCGACTTCCACATCGGCGGATCCGGCAATGGTTCGGCCGTCATGAACGGCGGGACGGTGTCGGTCTCCGGCGTCAACGGCGTTCGACTCGGCTACCACGCCGGATCGACCGGGACGTTTGAGTTGAACGACGGACTGATCGTCCTGCCCACCGGCGAGGACTTCGCCGTCGGTCAGTGGGGTCACGGCGAGTTCACCATGAACGGCGGCGAGCTGCGCACCGGGTGGGTCATCGTCGGCAATGAGAACGACTCCACCGGCGTATTCAACATGAACGGCGGCGTGATCAACCAGCAGGAAGGCGACTTCGAACTCGGCGACGCGCAGGACACCGGCGGCGTGACCGGCGTGAACGCCGTGGGCACGATGAACCTTTCGGGCGGACGCATCAACGTCTCGGGCTTCTTCGCGGTCTCGCAGCGGCGCGGCGAGGGCTACCTCAATATCTCCGGCGGCATCCTCGACGCTGCCGCGGGCGACAACACCGGCGGGCAGGGCCTCTGGATCGGCAGGGACAATGACGGCAATGCCACCAGCGCCCTGGGTGAACTGCGCATCACCGGCGGCGACGCCGACATCTGGCTCACCAACTTCGTCATGGACCGCAGCGCCGGCGGAGGGGGCGTCACCGCCAACCTCATCGCGGAGCTGACCGGTCCCGAGTTCAGCACCATCCGCTCGCGATTCAACGTGGACATCGAGTTCGGCAACTTCGCGGTGGAGCTTGGTGACGGTTTCGTCCCCAGCAGCGGGATGGAGTTCATCATCGCCCGCGCCAACGATGCGCTCGACGACATCGAAGGCGACGATCAGCCCCGGACCACCGGCGCGCTCGATGGGCTGGTGCTGTTCAACGAGGACACGATCTTCAAGAGCGTGGACTACTCCCAGGCGGTGCTCCCGGCGGGGCTGAGTTGGGAGCTGGAGATCCGCAACGACGAGTTCGAGTTCCCCGTGGAGGTGGTCCTCAAGGTCATCGGAGAGCTTGAGTTCATCCTCGGCGACATGAACGGCGATGGTGCGCTCGACGCCTTCGACGTGGCGCCGTTCGAGCTGGCTCTGGCCGACCGCGATGCGTACGCGGCTCAGTTCCCGGACATTGATCCGGACGTGCGCGGCGACTTCGATGGTATGGGCGGTTTGGACGCGTTCGATGTGTCCGGCTTCGAGGTGGCGCTCGCGGGAAGTGGCGGGGCGGTTCCCGAACCGGCCTCGCTGGCGCTCGTGGGCATCGGCATGGCGGCGATGATGCGCCGTCGGCGGGCCTGATCGTTCCCGCGACGTGGTTGGAATCCCCTCAAGCGCCCGGCCGAAAGGTCGGGCGCTTGCTTTTCTCACACGTGGGCCGCCTCAGTGCGTCATCGCCGGCTGCGCGACGTGCGAAACGGCGTTCTGGAACACCCGCAACCCCGCGGGCGTCTGGGCGAGCGCGGCGGCGCTCATCCTCGTCCAGTGTGGATGGTGGGTGGCGTGCGTGAAGCGTTCTGGGTGCGGCATCAACCCCAGGACCACGCCCGTGGGGTCGCAGACGCCCGCGATGTCCTCCATCGAGCCGTTGGGATTGCCCGCGAAGGGATGATCCCCACTGACCACGTATCGCAGCGCGATCTGCCCCCGTTCCCGCCAACGCGCGATCGCCTCGGCCGAGGCGACGAAACGTCCTTCGCCGTGGGCGATCGGCAGATCGAGCGGGTCGAGGTCTCGGGTCCAAAGGCAAACTGAGCGGTCGTCAGCCTCGAGCCGACACCAGCGGTCGATGAATCGCCCGCTGAGGTTGTCCGCGAGCGTGGCGGTCTGACGTACCTCGGCGGCGCTTTCACCTTCCGGGGGAGTTGGTTCACCGGGGAGCAGCCCGAGTTTCACCAGCACCTGGAAACCGTTGCAAATTCCTATCATCGGAACCCCGCGGGCCACGGCCCGTTGCAGCCCCGGCAGCAGGCGGTGGCGCAGGCGGTTGGCGAGAATCCGCCCCGCGGCGATGTCGTCCCCGTAGCTGAATCCGCCTGGAAACCCGATGAGATCGAACTCCTCGAGCATCCGGGGCCGGGCGATCAGGTCGTGAAGGTGGACGATGCGCGGCGCTGCCCCGGCCAGCTCGAACGCGTGGGCCAGTTCGCGGTCGCAGTTCGTTCCCGCGGTACGGATGATGAGCGTCGTCGGTTTCATCGCACCGTTATCATAGGAAGCGGGGTGGAAAGTCCAAAGTCCAAGGTCGAAAGGCGGGTTCTATTCCTCGCGCTGGCCGGTCTTGCGGTATCCGGCGCGGCGACGGGCGTACTCGGCGGGGGAAAACGGCAGGTCCGGTTCCGCCTCCCCGCGTCGAACCTGCTCGTGCAGGCTCTTGATGAACGGGACGCACCACCCGCATCCGGTCCCGGCGGAGAGGCAGTCGCTGATGAGGCTCGGGACGGGGGGGTTCTCCCGCTTGCAGAAGTTGACGATCTTGCGCTTGGAGACGTGGAAGCACAGGCATACGTGGTCGTCATCGCGCATGGGGTCTATTGTAGGGCGCGGCGGGCGCGGTTATGATCCTCACCCCCTGACATCCACCTGAGCACGGGATCGGAGCAACCCATGGCCTCCCCGGACGATCGTCGCTACCTTGAAACGCATGAATGGCACCGCCTCGAAGACGGCGTGGTGACGATCGGCGTAAGCAGGTTCGCCGTGGAGGAGCTGACCGACATCACCTATGTGGAGGTGCGCAAGTCGGAGGGGACGATCAAGGCCGGAGACGCATTCGGGGAGATCGAGTCGGTCAAGGCGACCAGCGAGCTTTATTGCGGCGTGGACGGAGAGGTTGTGGCGGTCAACCAGGAAGTGCTGGATAACCCGGCGCTTGTGAACGAAGACCCCTACGAAAGGGGCTGGTTGATCAAGGTGGAGCTGGATGATCCATCCGACTACGAGAGGCTGCTGGCGGCGGCGGAGTACGATCGCAAGCATCGGTAGGGGTTTTCCTGACATCTGGCCAGGCCACGTCGGGCATGGAGGTTATTCTTTGTCGTCGCGTCACTTATCGATTCTTGTCCCTGTCACGGCCCGTTCGTGATGCTTCCCCTGAACGGGTAGAATGTTGGATCGGAGGGGTGGGGGGGCCACGTCGATATGGCGCGGTCAACGCCCGCGGGTTTACGATGATCGTCGATGTCCACACGCAGGTTTGGGATGCGCCACGTCAGCTCGGGGAGGGCGCCGTCGAGCGCCTGCGCCGCCGGGCGCACGGAGCGTGGGATCAGCCCAATGCGTCGCTCAAGGCCTTCGAAGAAGCGATCGCTCCGGTCGATCACGCGATCGTGCTGGGGTTCGAGTGCCGGGCGCAGGGGGCGCTGATTTCCCACGAGCAGGTCGCGGGTTACGTGAGGCGGCATCCCGGACGCTGCCTGGGGTTCGCCGGGATCGACCCCCTGGGACTGGACAGTCTCGCGAGCCTCGAACGGGCCACGTCTCTGGGCTTGGCGGGGGTGACGGTGTGCCCGGCCGCGGCGGATTTCCATCCCACCCACACCGCCGCCATGCGCCTCTACGAGCGCTGCCAGGAGCGCGGGCTGCCGGTGCTGTTCCATCCGGGGACGCACTTCGGCGTCGCGTCGCGGTTGGAGTTCAGCCGGCCGTTTCTCCTCGATGAGGTGGCGCGGAGTTTTCCAAGCTTGCGCATGGTCATCGCGCAGGTCGGTCATCCCTGGGTTCCCGAGGCGCTGTTGCTCCTGAGCAAGCATGAGCACGTGTACGCGGACCTGTCCCTGCTGACCCAGCGGCCGTGGGAGCTTTACAACGCGCTGCTCGCGGCCTACCAGCAGGGTGCGTCGGACCGCCTGCTGCTGGGAAGCGATTTTCCGTTTTTGACACCCAAGCAGGCGATCCTGAACATCTACTCGGTCAACACCTTCACCCAGGGCACGCCGCTGCCCCCCGTCCCGCGCGAGCAGCTCCGGGGCATCGTCGAGCGCGATGCGC
>JBGTFI010000292.1:0-1675 GCA_041747335.1 Phycisphaeraceae bacterium
GCTGGCCGCGGCGCGGCGGGCGCTGGGGAACGCCGATCTCTTCGCGGAGGACCTGGGTCAGCCGTACGCTCCGGCGAAGGTGCTTCTTGCGCGCTTTGATATTCCGGTGATGCGCGTGCTGGAGCAGGCGTTCGGAAGCGACCGCAGCGAGCATCAGCCGCACCTCTTTCCCCGGCGTTGTGTGGCCTACACCAGCACGCACGATCACGACACCATCATGGGCTGGTACGAGCGGATCGAACAGGATCAACAGGGGCAGGCGGGCGCAGGTGAGCGCGGACGGTTGGGCAGGTGGCTGAGCATGGACGATTTGAGGGCCGGGGTGTCGCAGTGGCCGATGGTCAAGATGGTGTTGGCGAGCGCCGCAGACACGGCCATCATCCCCGCGCAGGACCTGCTTGGCCTGCGCAGCAGCGCGCGGATGAACATCCCCGGCACGCCCCACGGCAACTGGCGCTGGCGGATGCGGGACGGGGCGCTCGATGACGAAATCGCCCGGCGCCTCAGGGATCTGACGAGGTATTATGGGCGAGGCGATGAAGGTGCATGAGTCGCCGCGGCGACACGAAGTCCGAATGACGAAACAGGACTCAACGTCCAATTCACAACGCAAATGGACTCAAGCATGACGCGGACGCAGGCCGAACTGACGACCCGACTGATGGTGGGGCTGGAGATTCACGTCGAGCTGGCGACGCGCTCGAAGATGTTCACCGCCGCGCCCAACGTGGCGCACTGGGATTATTCTGACGCCGCGCCTAACACGCTGCTGGATCCGGTGGTGCTGGGCATGCCCGGCGTTCTGCCGGTGGTGAATGAGAAGGCGGTGGAGATGTCGATCATGGTGGGTCTGGCGCTGGGGTGTGAGATCGCCTCCTTCACCAAGTGGGACCGCAAGAGCTACTACTACCCGGACCTGCCCAAGAACTACCAGATCAGCCAGTACGACCTTCCGCTGTGCGGCCACGGCGTGTTCGAGCTGCCGCTGACGGACGACTTCGACGGGCCGGTCAAACCCATCCGCATCATCCGCGCCCACCTGGAGGAGGACGCGGGGAAGCTGCTGCACGAAGCGCCCGGCGGGCTGCCGATCGACTACTCGATCGTGGACCTCAACCGTTCGGGCACGCCGCTGCTGGAGATCGTGACCGAGCCGGATTTCGACTCGGCCGAGCAGGTCGTGCGCTTCGGTCAGATGCTGCGGGATCTCTGCCGCCACCTTGGCGTGACCGAGGGGGTGATGCAGAAGGGGCACATGCGCTTCGAGCCGAACATCAATGTGGTGATCGAGCGCGAGGGGGTGGAATTCCGCACGCCGGTGGTGGAGATCAAGAACCTCAACTCGTTCAAGGCCGTGCAGGGGGCCATCGAGTACGAACACCGCCGGCAGGTGGAGGAGTGGCTGGAGACCGGCCGGGTGATGGGCCGGGGGGAAAAGTCCACGCGAGGGTGGGACGATGTCCGCGGGGTGACGACGCACCAGCGGGAGAAGGAGGATGCGCACGATTACCGCTATTTCCCGGACCCGGACCTGGTGCCGCTGTGTGTGAGCGAAGCATGGGTGGAGCGGATCCGTGCGACGATGCCCCAGCCGCCGCGGGCGCGGCTGCGGCGATACGTGGAGGAGTTCAAGCTCGACAACCGGGTGGCGCGGCAGCTCGTCGAGGAGCCCGGG
>JBGTFI010000293.1:0-2045 GCA_041747335.1 Phycisphaeraceae bacterium
CCAGCGCGTTGCTGCGCATCGGGCTGGCGATTGATGAACCGTCGGTGTGGCGCGTGCGGGCGACGCTCTCGGCGGCGCATGGCTTTTCCGGCAGCGCGCAGAGCACCGTGGCGATCCTCCTGGGCCTTGGCCAGAACGCACCGGAGCTTCATCGCTGGTACGCGTCCGACCTGACCGGCCCGCTCGATGTGGTGATTCACCTTGAACCGGGGGAGTACACGTTCCTGCTCGAAGCCGGCGCGAGCGCGAGCAACTTCGGGGATTTCCGGGCCGAGACGGCCTCGGCGGCGTTCGACGGCTCATTCACCCTGCTCCCGGAACCGGCCACAGGGCTGGTGCTGCTGGCGGCGGGGATGTGGGGGAGGGGGAGGCGGACTATGGTGCCAACTGGTCGGGAGTCGGCAACAACATTGCATTGAGTGTGGTTGCATCCTTGATGTGATAGACCGGCATCACGGCAGGACTGAGGATCGTTGCATAACCGGCCGCATCATAAAGCCAACGCGTTGATCCTTCGGCCGTCAAGATACTAATCTTGTACGAGAAGTCCGGTCGCTCGGGCGGGGTAATGGTCTCGCGCTCATGCCAAGCAGAGCGAAGCGCAGAGAGTGTCGCGGGATCACGAATGACCCGGACGGTCTGAAAGTCCTGGTCTCTCACAGTAACTTCGGACCACTCGATGTCCTGCCTGTCACATCCGATGAATAAGAGTGGAATCAGCACAGTTGCGAGCAAACCATGGCTTTCACGCTGTGATCGTCGGGTTCCCATCCTCTGATTCCACGCTCCCCCTACTCCACAAACATCGCCTCCACGAACCGCCCCGGCTCGAAGGGTTCCACGTCTTCCGGCCGCTCACCCACGCCGATGAACTTCACCGGGATGCCAAGCTGCTCGCGGATCGCCACCACGATCCCGCCCTTGGCCGTGCCGTCGAGCTTGGCAAGAAAGATCCCCGTCACCTGCGTCGCCTCGGTGAAGATCTTCGCCTGGTTGATCGCGTTCTGTCCGGTCGTCGCGTCGAGGACGAGGATCGTCTCGTGCGGCGCTCCTTCGATCTGCTTGGCCAGGACGCCGAGGATCTTCGTGAGCTGCCGCATCAGGTGATCCTGCGTGTGCAACCGGCCGGCGGTATCGACGATCAGCACGTCCACCCCGCGCGCGATGGCCGCCTGCGCCGCGTCGAAGGCCACGGCCGCGGGATCGCCGCCCTGCTTGCCCTTGATGACCTCCACGCCCAGGCGCTTCGACCAGATTTCAAGCTGTTCCACGGCCGCGGCGCGGAAGGTGTCGCACGCGGCGAGCATGACGGTTCGGCCCTCATCGCGCATGGACTTGGCGATCTTGGCGATGCTGGTGGTCTTGCCCGCGCCGTTCACCCCGGCGACGAGCACGACCGTCGGCCCCTCACCCGGGGGCTTGAGGTGCAGCCGCCGGTCCTCCACCGGCCAGTACGCCCCGAGCTGGTCCTTCAGGAACGTCAGCGCCTCATCGCCCGTGAGGATCTCCGACCGCTCCCACGCGGCGCGGAGGTCGAGCACGATCTCGCGGGCCGCCTTCACGCCGATGTCGGACTGGATCATCCGCGCCTCGAGCTGGTCGAGCAGCTCCGCCGAGAGCTGCTTGCCGCTGAGGATGGTCCGTAGCCCGCCCACAAACCCCTGGCGGGTCTTCGTGAGGCCCTGTTTGATCTTGTCGAAGGCAAGCTTGAAGAGGCTCATGGGGCAGGGTTTAGGGGGTACGGAAGGGGAATGACGAATGACGAAATCTGACGAAAACAAGACACCGACGCTCCGGGTGCCACTGGCACGGGGCTGCTACGTCGACGTCGCCTGTTTTTCCGCCAGGCGTTTGGCGATCTTATCCAACACACCATTGAGAAACGCGGGGCTTTGCTCGGCGGCGAAACGCTTGGCCAGCTCGATCGCCTCGTTGATCGCCACCTTCATCGGCGTGCGGCCGGACGCCATCTCGTGGTAGCACAGCCGCAGAATCGCCCGGTCCACCGGCGGCTGGCGGTGTGTCGGCCAGGTGGGGGCCAGCTC
>JBGTFI010000294.1:0-4407 GCA_041747335.1 Phycisphaeraceae bacterium
GATGCCCGTCCCGGCCGGTGCCGTCGGGCGGGTCGTTCCGCGTGTTCCCCCGCGCGAAAGCTGAGGCCGAAAGGAGTCCACCGACGCCCCGCCCGCCAGGTAGGGCACAAACGCCTGATACCACACCGGCACGTGCGAGCGGGGAATGAACCCCTCGTGGTCCTCCGCGAACCCGTGGTAGGCCAGGGCGATGCTGTGAAGGTTCCCCAGGCACACCCCGCGCTGCGCGGCGCCCTTGGCCTGCCCGAGCGCCGGCAGAAGCAGCGCGATGAGCAGCGCGATGATCGAGATCACCACGAGCAACTCAATGAGGGTGAAGGCGCGCGTTCGGGGGTCACTACTGAAATGAACCATGTCGTCTCTCCGGATCGGGATGTCCTGCCGCCTGAAAACGTGCTCAAGGTCTGCCCCGGCCGCCCGGCCGACCGCCGGCGCCTTTGCTCTTGACCTCCACCCAGTCGCGGAACCAGTGCAGGTTCCACAACTGGTCGACCTCGACGAGGCTTGCGTGCCCATCCATGAACCCGCCGTTGACCCCCTGCCCGTGGCGGGTCATCGCCACGCGGCCCATGTACATGGTGCTGCTGGCAAAGACCGTCATGCTGAAGGGCTTGGGATCGGAGGGAAGCGGCCAGGTGTCCACCCAGTAGCTGTCGAGGAAGCTGGGGGTCATCGAGGGCTGATCGACGCTTTCGAGGGTGTTGAACCACGAGTTCGCGAGCGTCGGTCCACTGCCGCGCGCGGAGGAGACATACTGGCTGCCGCCGATGTTGGCCGGGTAATCGGTTCCGTTGTAGATGTACCCGTTGATGGCATACGCGCCGATGAAGTTCTTGCTGCGGTTGCTGCGCAGGCTCTCCAGCGCGCCGTATCGCCAGGGTGTGTTGATGTCCGAGGGCGAGGCGCCGACGCGGCCCTCATCGACCGTCGGGCACATGCGGATGTCGTCCACGTTGACGTATTCCGCAAGCGGCGTCATGTAGATCCAGTCGCCGCGGTAGCCGAAGAGCTTCCACTCGAAGTCCGACATGTAGACCTGATGCGCGGTCATCGTCTGCCGGACGTTGGAGAGGCACTCGCCGCGCTGGGCGGACTCCTTGGCCTTGCCCAGGGCCGGGAGCAGCAGCGCAATCAGCAGCGCGATGATCGAGATGACCACCAGCAATTCGATGAGGGTGAACGCCCCGCGCGCGGGGGGCCTCCTGTCCACGGGTTTCATCCAAAGTCTCCTGGCCTGCCGACCCCTCGAAAGGAAAGGGGTGAAATGGGTCCGCCGACTCCCTGAAGGATTATACCCGGCGGGGAAAGCAAGGCCAAGAGGCAGGGCGGGGGGAATCTCACCCGAAACCCAGGTGGGTGGATTCCCGGGGTGCCATGCACGGGCAAGCAGAGCCTTGCCCATGCCACCCAACGCTATCCGCTAGCCGCTAACCGCTAATCCCTCACCCCCCCGTCACCAGGCGGCTGATGTCGTGGAAGGTCACGAAGAGAAAGAGGCTGCCCAGCAGGGCCAGACCGATCACGTTGGCCGCGGTCAGCACGGCGGGACTGACCGGGGAGCCTTTGATCTTCTCAATCAGCAGGAAGACCATCAGTCCGCCGTCCACGATCGGTAGCGGGAGGAAATTGAGCACCGCCAGGTTCACGCTGATCAGTCCCAGGAAGAACATCAGGAACGTCCAGCCCTTGTTGGTCACGATCTGCGTCCCGATGTCCGCGATGCCTACCGGTCCGCGCAGCGCCTTGGCGGGGACCGAGCCCTGGAAGAGCCGGGCGAGCGTCTGGTAAGTCTGCACCATGACGATGTGCGTGCGGTGAATCCCCAGGGCGATCGCTTCCCAGGGGGTTTTTGCCACCAGCGTCACTTCCTTGGGCATGAACGCGACCATCTCCCCCATCGCCCACTGGGCTTCGCGCAACTTGTCAAGGTCCGTCTTGCCCAGTGCGAGGTCGTAGGTCTCGCGCGGGTGCTCGGCCAAGGCCAGCTCAAAGGTCACGGGAATCGTCAAGAGCGGTTCGGCGTCGTCGACCGCCTCGGCCGGCGCGCCGCCGGCCGCGTCCTGAAGCACCCGCTGCACGTCGTTCCAGGTCTCGACCGGCTGATCGGCGATGGAGATGATCCGGGAACCGGGCGGGAGGTTCGCCGCAGCCGCCGGACTTCCGGGGAGCGTTCTGCCGACGATCGCGGGCTGCGCGCTCAGCGGGACGACACCGATCTTGCCCTTGCCGTCGGGCTTGATCGGTTTGAGAGTTTCCCTGCGGCCTACGCGCAGAACTTCGACGGGCAGCTCCGTGCCCCGGAAGCGGGGCACTTCCGTGAAGATGGTCAGAGGATCCGGCCAGGCGAGCGGGCCCAGGCGGGCAACCACATCACCTTCCTTCAAACCCGCCTTTTCCGCCGGGGACCGGGGAACCACCGCGCCGATCTCGGCCGGTGGAACCATCCCCAGCAACCCGCGCACGTCGTCTTCCAGGTCCGTCAGCATGGCGCGCGGGTGTATGGTGAGTGATACCTCCTGCTCCGGGGAGTCGCCCTGAAAGAGCAGGGTGACGGGCCGGCCGCGTGATGCGTCGATCGCGTCACGGAGATCGGTCACGCGCTCGATCGGCAGGTCGTCCGCGCGGGTGATGGTCATGCCCGGTCTGACTCCGGCCTCGCGCAGCAAGGCGGGGAGGTCTTCGGGTTTGCCGGTGTCTGCGAGCTTTGGCAGGGAGGCGGCGGAGATTCCCATCCACATGAGTTCTTCCGGTCCCTTTTCGGGCGTCACTCGGTAGGTCAGCAGTTCCGCGCCGCGCTCCACCATCACGCTGAGGGCGTCGCCGGCGCGGGCCAGCCCCGCGCGCACGGAGACATCGGCGAAGTCGTGGACGGGTTCGCCGTCGATCGAGATGAACCGATCCCCGGGTTTCAGGCCCAGGTAGGCGGGGTCGTCCTCATGCCCGACCGCCACCGCGCGGGCCGCGGGACCGTTGGGGGCGACCAGCCCGATTTCCGGGGCGGGGAAGTTGACGCCCGCCATGAAAGCGATGATGAAGAAGATCACGGCGAAGATCATGTTCATGATGACCCCCGCGCTGATGACGGCCGCCCGCGCCCAGGCCGGTTTGTTGTTGAAGGCGCGGGCGTCGTCGCTGCGCGCGGTGGGGTCCATGTCCTCCTGGCCTTCCATCTTCACGTAGCCCCCCAACGGAAGCCAGTTGAGGCGGTACTCCGTTTCGCTCAGCCCCAGCGATCGGCCGACCTCCGAGATACGGGCGCTTGAGATCTCCGCGGGCTTGTCCCCCGCGGCGGCGGATTGGGAAACCGGCCCGTCATGTGTCAGCTTCTCGCGGATGCGGCGCTCGTATTCCGGCTCGGTCGAACCCAGCCGAAAGCCCATCCCCTTGCGCCAGGCGAGGATCCCCGGACCGATGCCGATGGCGAACTGCGTCACCTTGATGTTCACCCACCGCGCCACCAGGAAGTGGCCCAGCTCGTGAACGAAGATGAGGAAGCTGAACCCCGCGATGACCAGGATCAACCCGGTGATCCCGGCGAAGGTCGGAAAACTCAGGGCGAGCAATGAGTTCATGGTATTCATCATTCAACTGTTTCGTACACTCGTGGCCGCGGCGGCGACCGCCTGACCTGCCTTGACCTGCGCTTCGACGTAGGCCCGGGCCTCCCTGTCGGCCTGCATCACCGTTTCAAGCCCTTCGATCGGGCGAGCCGGCACCGCCGCCAGCGCCTCGGCCACCAGTTCCACGATACGCCCGAAAGCGATGCGCCGTTCAAGAAACGCCGCGACCGCCGCCTCGTTGGCCCCGTTGAACACGGCTCCGGCCGTCCCACCGGCCTCGATCACCTCGTAGGCCAGCCCCAGGGCAGGGAAGCGATCCTCATCGGGCGGTTCGAAGTCCAGCCTGGATAACGTCGTCCAATCGAGCGTGCGACTGCAACCGGGCGGGCGCTGCGGATAAGTCAGCGCGTACTGGATGGGTGTGCGCATGTCCGGCGGACCGAGCTGTGCCAGGACCGAATGGTCCTGAAACTCGACGAAGCTGTGAACGACCGACTGCGGGTGGATGATGACGCTGATCTTCTCGCCGGGCAGGCCGAAGAGCCAGTGGGCCTCGATGATCTCAAGGGCCTTGTTCATCATGGTCGCCGAGTCGATGGTGATCTTAGGCCCCATCTTCCAGGTTGGGTGCCGCAGCGCCTGCTCGACCGTCGCCTGGGCGATCTGCTCGGGCGAGAAGGTGCGGAACGGCCCGCCCGATGCCGTCAGCACGATCCGCCTCACCGCGGCGCCCGCTTCGCCGGGTTTCGACCCGTGCCGCCCCTGAAGGCACTGAAAGAGCGCCGAGTGTTCGCTGTCGACGGGGATCAGTTCCCCGCCGTTTGCGCGCACGAGCGGCGCCACGAGC
>JBGTFI010000295.1:0-11186 GCA_041747335.1 Phycisphaeraceae bacterium
GACCCGCAGCGCAGGCCCGGCAAGCGACGCGGCGAACTCCGCCGGGGTCACGTACCCCAGCGAAGAGTGCGGACGGCGGTGGTTGTAGTCGCTTTGGTATCGCGCGCTGAGCATCCGGGCCTCCCGAAGGTCGGCGAACAACTCGCCGTCGAGCAGCTCGTCACGAAGCCGGCCGTTGAAGCTCTCAGCATAACCGTTCTGCCACGGCGCGCCCGGCTCGATGTACAGCGTGCCCACCCCCGCACGGCCCAGGAACTCACGGATCTCACGGGCGATGAACTCCGGCCCTTTGTCGGATCGAATGTGCGACGGCGCCCCGCGCGTCATCATCAGCTCCGTCAGAATCTCCAGCACGTCGGCGGCCTTCATGCTCCTGGCCACCTCCACCACCAGGCCCTCGCGCGTGAACTCGTCCTCGATGATGAGCCAGCGCAGCGGCCGGCCCTTCTCGTCGCGGTCGTGGATGAAGTCCCAGCACCACACGTCGTTGATCCTTTCGGCCCGCCGATGCGCCACCGTCGGGCGTCTGGTACAGCACGATCTCCGAGCGCGGCGGCGGATCATCCGGCATGGCATCTCGAGCGTCGTCCAGGATCGCGTCCTCCGAAAGGGGCCGAGGTACGTGTAACAGCCCTATGATACTCTGGCACGCATCGCGACATGCTGGTCCCCCCCATGCCCACCGAACCCGATCCCAACTTCGCCGGCCAGATCGCCGAGTGGATCAGTGAGTTCGGCATGGCGTTTCTGGTGGGGATGCTGGTGATCATCGCCATCGGCATCGTCCTCTCGATGTTTGAGCGGCCGGGCAAGTCGAAGAACGACCGGCATCGCGGGGCGGAGTGATCCAGCCGGCCGCGCGGTATGATCGTGAGGTGTTGTTCCACCGGTCGCGCTAAGGCTTTTCACAAGGAACCCTGCATGGCCTCATCCTTCAGGTACAACCGTCTTTCCAGGGACGACGCGGCGCTCTTGCTGGTGGATCATCAGGCCGGGCTGATCTCGCTCGTGCAGGATTTTTCGCCCGGCGAGTTCAAGAACGCGGTGCTCGCGGTCGGCGCGTGCGGGAAGTATTTCAAGCTCCCGACGATCCTGACCACCAGCTTCGAGAAAGGCCCCAACGGGCCGCTCGTCCCGGAGCTTAAGGAGATGTTCCCCGATGCGCCGTACATCGCCCGCCCGGGCAACATCAACGCGTGGGACAATGAGGAGTTCGTCGCGGCGGTTAAGAAGACCGGGCGCAGACAGCTCATCCTCGCGGGCGTGGTGACGGAGGTGTGCGTGGCCTTCCCGGCGCTATCCGCCATCGAGGCGGGTTACGAGGTCTTCGTGATTACCGACGCCTCGGGCACGTTCAACGAGGTGACGCGTCACAGCGCGTGGCTGCGGATGCAGGCCGCCGGCGCGCAGCTCATGAACTGGTTCGGCATGGCGTGCGAGCTTCACCGCGACTGGCGCAACGACATCGAAGGCCTGGGGACGCTGTTCTCGAACCACATTCCCAACTACCGCAACCTCATGACGAGCTACTTCACCGGGAAGTGACAACGCCCGACGCGACTTCCATGACCATCATCCCCAACGCCCAGCGCGACCTGCACCACTTCCCCGGCCTGACCCATCGTACGCTCGCGAGTCATCGCGACGGCCTGGGCGGTCTGGAAGTCTGGCGGCACACGCTCGAGCCCGGCGGCGCTTCGCCGGTCCATTATCACGACTGCGAGGAGGTGGTGGTGATTCTGTCGGGGAGCGGCCGCGTGAAGATGAATGATCGGGTGGTGGCCTTCCGCGACGACTGCACGATCATCATCCCCGCCCGCGAAGTGCATCAACTGGTCAACGACGGCGATCGGCCGATGGAGCTGATCGCCATCTTCTCCGCGACGCCGGCGAAGGTGTTCGCCGTCGAGGGCCAGGAGATGGCGCTGCCGTGGGGGTGAAGGGTCGCGTCACTGGATCGCGTCACCCGGAAGCTCAAGAACCCCGGCCTGACGATCAGCGATCAGCCGGAATACGCACTCTCCCCGCGCGGAAGGGATCAGTCGTTGAAGGTGAGCTACGGTAGGAACCGGCGCCCCCGCCCGATCACAACCAGGGCACTTGATATCCGGGTGGCGGGGTGCAGAGCGAGCCTTCGGGCGCCGCCCCTGTTCCCCGGTCCGCTGGGGCGGCGCAAAGCCTCTGCCCCAGCCACCCGACCAACCCAAGCACCCGCGCCCTATGATTCGTGTACCCATGCCCCCCAACGGTGACTTCCCCCGCGAAGACTCCCTCTGCGAAGCCTGCGGCTACGCCCTGCGGGGGCTTAGGCCGGAGCAGGACTGTCCTGAGTGCGGGCTGCCGGTGGATGCTTCGCACCCCAGGCATCGGCCGGGCCTGCCGTGGCAGCGGGAGATGTCGTGGAACAGCTTCTGGCGGACATGGTGGATGGTGGTGAGCCGGCCTCGGGAGAGCTTTCGGAGGATGAGGGTGGGGTCCGATGTATGGCAAGCCGGCATGAGCGGTAATTTCTACGTTAGCTGTCTCTTTCTCGCAGGCACGGTCATCGCTGTCGGTGCCAGTTGTCGTCTATGGCTGAGGCCTGATCTTCCACGTGATCCAGGCCTTGCGTTCGTCTGGCTCCTGATCAGCATAGCCGCATTGATGCTCCTGACCGCCCTTGAGACCCGGGGTGTGAAGTTCTTCAGCGCGCGTCGCGGATGGACCGGCGCCGCACGCGAGGCTGCCTACATCACCCATTATGCGGCGCCTGGATGGGTCCTGGCTTCGATCGGCTGGAGTGTCGGCTGGATCGCGGTCAACCGTTTCTCGACCACTGATCTGACCATCCTCCTGGGTTATCCCCTTTCTTCGTATCTGAATTTCCTCGTCTTCTTCCTCGGCCTGCTCTGCTTCGAAATCCTCGTCTACCTTGGCGTCCGACAGGTCCGATTCGCCAACCCACCCTTGCCGGACACCCCAGATCCCCGCACGCCGCGCGAACGGGATTCATCCCCGCCCGACTCGCCCGATTCCCAAACTTGACGCTCACCACCCACCGCACGTAACATTCCGTCTATCGAAGGCGCCGGCCGACGGGCGGGGCTTGACCCGCACAGGCCGGCACACATCGTGGGAGCGCGGGTTCAGGATTTCTCCGTCAACCTCCCACGGTGCGCCGATGCTTGAGGTACAGGAGGCCTCGCACCCCTTCGGAATCAACCGGCACGTGCCAGGGATTCTCATCCCCCAGGCGTCGTGACCGTTCAGATCGGCCGCCAGGCCTCACCGCCCGGCAGTCGGCCGCCCCATCGGGGGCGAGATAGATTGAAGATGCCCACACGCGACCCACTCGATTCTCTCGCCCGTTTCCCTTCCGGCCTTCATCGGATGGACCGCGCGCCCGCGGCCCGCGAGATCATTCAACGTCATCCCCGCGCGTGCGGCGACCCCCCGGGGGCCGATCCCGCACGCCCGTGGCCGGGCCTGGTCGTCTGAAGCATCCCGTCTATCGCATCTGAACGTTCCGCGACGCTCCACCGCGATCCCTCGCGGCGATGAGGGTCAGCGTCCATCCCTGACGCGTACGGTCAACCGCTCGCCACGGCGAGCCTTACGCGAAAGGGGCGCCCATGCCGCCTGAATCCCTCCTCCACCTCCTCGCCCAGACCGACCCCGCCGGGCCACAGATCGGCCCGGTCGTCGTCGCCTTCATCGTCCTGGCGTTCATCCTCGGCGGCGTCGCCACCCTGGGCGTGCTGCGTCTGATAGGTTCCCGCGTCACCTCCGAGGCCCGCCGCCAGGCCGAGCAGATCCTCCGGGCCGCCCAGTCCGAGAGCGAAACCATCAAAAAACAGGTCGAGCTCGACACCCGCAACGAGCTGGCCAAGCTGCGCGAAGCCTTCGAGCGGGAAGCCAACGAAGCGCGAAACGAGATCAAGGAATCCGAACGTCGCGTCACCAAGCGCGAGGACAACCTCGACCGCAAGCTCGACATGCTCGCCACCAAGGAAAAATACCTCTCCGAGCAGGACGAGAAGGTCAAGGCCCGCGAGAAAGTCGTGGCTGGGAAGGAAGCCGATCTCGACGGCCTGCTCGCCGAGAATCGCAAGATCGTCGAGCAGTCCCGCAACGAACAGAAGCAGGTGCTGCTGCGTCTGAGCCGCCTGAGCGAAGATGAAGCCCGCAAGGAAGCGCTCAAGGCCGTGGAGATGGATGTCCAGCACGAGGCCGCCCAGATCATCCAGCGCCACATGGCCCAGGCCGAGGAACAGGCCAAGGAGCACGCCCTGAAGGTCACCCTCCAGGCGATCCAGCGCTACGCCTCCGAGCACACCGCCGACTCCACCGTCAGCGCCATCGCCATCCCCAGCGACGACATGAAAGGCCGCGTCATCGGCCGCGAAGGCCGAAACATCCGCGCCTTCGAAAAGGCCACCGGCGTTGACGTCATCGTCGACGACACCCCCGGCGTGGTGGTCGTCTCCTGCTTCGACCCCATCCGCCGGGCGATTGCCTCCGAGGCCCTCCAGAAGCTTCTCGAAGACGGCCGAATCCACCCCACCCGTATCGAGGAGATCGTCGAGCAGATCCGCAAGGAGATGGACGAGCGGCTGGTCAAGTTCGGCAAGGACGCCTCCATCGAGGTCAACATCCAGGGCCTGCACCCCAAGATCAGCGAAATGATGGGCCGCCTCCACTACCGCACCAGCTACGGCCAGAACATTCTGCGCCACTCGATCGAGGTGGCATACCTCTGCCAGGTGATCGCCGACGAGCTGGGGCTGGACGGGGCAATCGCCAGGCGCTGCGGCTTCCTTCACGACATCGGCAAGGCCATGGACCACGAGGTCGAGGGCGGCCACCCGGCCATCGGCATGGAATACTGCCGCAAGCTCGGCGAGAAGGAAGCCGTCCTCAACGCCATTGGCGGGCACCACAACGACATCCCCTCCACCACCCCTTACACCCCCCTCGTCATGGCGGCCGACGCCATCAGCGGCGCCCGCCCGGGCGCCCGGCGCGAGACGCTTGAGCGTTACGTCAAGCGCCTCGAACAGCTCGAAGCGATCGCCACCGGCATGCAGGGCGTCCGCCAGGCGTTCGCGGTGCAGGCCGGGCGAGAAATCCGCGTGATTGTCGATCCGGAACACGTTGACGACGGCAACTGCGTGGTCATCGCCCGCGACATCGCCAAGCGCGTGAGCGAGGAAATGACGTTTCCGGGTGAGATCAAGGTGACGGTGCTCCGCGAGATGCGGACGGTGGAGTACGCGAGGTAGGGGGGGGCGATGCCCGAAGAAAAACTGCAACCCCAACAAGGCCGACGATCGGGTTACGATTCCTACACGGGAATCTGGGGGAATCCCTACTACGAGCAGGAGTTCGCGGAAATCACGAACCGCGTCTTCGGTTACATGGTTTTTCGAAAAGGCCTCGCGCTTGTTGAGCGCATGGCCAGGGATGGGTGGGTTCATTCGACACCTTACGACGGAAAACCGTATGACGAAACCTGGAAACTGGTGCCCGACGAGTGGGATCATGAGCACTGCTGGGTCTGCCAGTATTCCATCGGCGATGGCGATGGCGATGGCTGTTGGGTGAATCGTGAGAACCAGTTCCTATGCGATGCGTGTTACGGACATTACATACATGACAGTGGACCAGGCGCGGACCAGGCGCTGTCAGGGCAGGATGCGTGATAAAATGTCTTATCCTCCATGCCCCCCACCTCCCCCATCCACCTCAAACGCATCTACGATCCACCCACCCCCGCCGACGGCCTGCGCGTGTTCGTAGACCGCCTCTGGCCGCGCGGCCTGAAGAAGGAAAACGCCCGCCTCGACGCCTGGATCAAGGACCTCGCCCCCAGCCCCGAGCTGCGAAAATGGTTCGACCACGATCCCGATAAGTTCGAGGAGTTCTCCCGCCGCTACAAGAAGGAACTCGCCGCCAAAGCCTCCCACGCCGACGAACTCCTGAGCCTCGCCGCCGGCCGCACACTCACCCTCCTCTTCGCCGCGAACGATGAAACGCACAACCACGCGGTGGTGCTCAAGCAATGGCTGGAGCGACGGGCCAAATCACGATCATGACCGAATCTTCCCCCGATCCCCACTGCCTTGGCTGCGACTACAACCTCCGCGGACTGGCCGATCCCGTCTGCCCGGAGTGCGGCCGGACGTTCGATCCTGACAATCCCGCAACCTTCCGCCGCGGCGAAAAGAGACCGATCGCGTGGGAGGGTTTCGTAACTTTACCCCTCGGCGTGACGGCCATTATTCTGCCCGCCCTATACAGTCCAGGCACCAAGGTCACCGATGCGAGTTACTGGCTGCCCCTCATGGCATGCATCACACTTGGGATCGGCTTCGGCATCGCCACGCTTCGAAAAGTGCGATCAGGAATATGGTCCCCCATATTCCTGGGAACCCTCGGCCTTATCTTCTGCCTTTGGATGCTTGCCGTTCACATTGCCGAGTTATTTCGGTAGGCACCCCTTCGTGCATTCGACATTCGTGCATTCGACATTCCTCCTCCTTCCCCCGATATAATCCCCCCATGATCAGCCCCTATGCCCGACGCGAGTGCGCGGCCATCGCCGCCATCGGCGGCATGCTCGCCGTCACCGGTGCGATCGTCGGCTGGTGGTGGCTGGTCGTTGTGGCGGTGCTGCTGGCCGGTGCCCTTCTGGCCTTCTTCCGAGACCCCGAACGCTCCATCCCCAGCGCCCGCAATGTCATGGTCTGCCCCGCCGACGGCCGCGTCAGCTCCATCCACCAACTCGATCACTTCGAACCCCTGGGCGGACCGGCCACCTGCATCCGCATCTTCCTGAGCGTCCTGGATGTTCACATCAACCGCTCGCCCTGCCACGGGCTGGTCGTCTCCGTCACCCGCAAACCCGGAAAACACCGCAACGCCCTCAATCCCCAGTCGGCGGAAGACAACGAATCCATCCTCATGGTCCTCCACCACCCCGTCAGGCGATACCCCCTCGCGGCCGTACGCCAGGTCGCCGGGTTGCTCGCACGCACCGCCGTCTGCGCCGTCAAGGAGGGAGACATCCTCCACCGAGGCCAGCGCTTTGGAATCATCAAACTCGGCTCCACCACCGAACTCTATATCCCCGCGATGCTCGAACCCGTCGTTCGCGTCCGCCAGGGGCAGCGCGTCCACGGCGCCCTCACCATCCTCGCCGAATACACCCCCCTCCCCGGCCGAACCGCCACCGACGAAGACCCCCAACGCCAACCCATCACCACAACGGCCGCGAGAACCGAGGAATAACTCGCAGACCCCCGACTCAAGACTCCAGACCCCGAATTCGGGTGCCCCGCCCCGGTTGTGTGCGTACGTAACACTGCTACGATAATGCGTGCCCGGCCGCCCCAGGCTGCGGACGATTCCCTCGACGGGAGTGATCCCATTCATTCACCGGCTTCCTGCCCCTGAGATTGGAAGGTCATCCATGCCCGGAAAGCCCCGAACCCCCTTCAGCCCCACCCGTCGCGAGTTCGTCAAGACCGCCGCCATCGCCTCGGCCGGCGTGGGATTCTGGATCGGAAACCAGACCCTCGCCAAACAGGGCGTCATCATGGGCCCGGATGAAAAAATGAACGTCGCCTGCTTCGGCGTCGGAGGACGCGGCGACACCAACATGAACCAGGTCGGAAGCCGGGGCAACGTCATCGCCCTGTGCGATGTCAACGACAACGACCTCGCACGCGCCGCCGAGAAGTTTCCCGATGCACGACACTACCACGACTACCGCGATCTCCTCGAAGCCGAGGGCGACAAGCTCCACGCCGTCACCGTCAGCACCCCAGACCACATGCACGGCGTCATCGCCGCACAGGCCATGCGCCGCGGGCTGCACTGCTACTGCGAAAAGCCCCTCACCTGGAGCATCGAGGAGGCGCGCGTCCTGGCCATGCTCGCCCGACGGCACGGGCTGGTCACCCAGATGGGCAACCACGGGACCGCCAGCAGCGGATTCCGCCAGGGCGTCGAAACCATCCAGTCCGGCGCGATCGGCCCGGTGCGCGAAGTCCTCCTCTGGACCAACCGCCCCGTCTGGCCCCAGGGCATCGACCGCCCCACCGAGGAAGAGGCGATCCCCAGCCACCTGCACTGGGACGAGTGGCTGGGCGTGGCCGAGGACCGCCCCTACCACAAGGCCTACCAGCCCTTCAACTGGCGCGGATGGTACGACTTCGGAACCGGCGCGCTTGGTGACATGGGATGCCACACCCTCAACCTCGCCTACCGCGCCCTCAAGCTCGGCGTGCCACTGACCGTCCACGCCGAAGGCGTCAGCGACCGCCACGCGGAAACTTTCCCCAAGCAGACCAAGGTCATCTTCCAGTTCCCCGCACGAGGCGTCGACTATCCCCCCGTCACCCTCACCTGGTACTCCGGCGGATGGAAGCCCCCCTTCGAACTCCTCGACGGATCGGGCGAAACCGAAATGCCCGGCTCCGGGTGCATCCTCATCGGCGACGACGGTAAAATCTTCAGCCCCGATGACTACGGCGCGAAGCAGGTTCTCTACCCCACCCAGAAGTACGCCGACTTCAAGCCCCCCGCCCGCGTGCTGCCCCGCGTCGCCGGACACCACTTCGAGTTCGTCCAGGCCTGCCACGGCGGCCCCACCCCCATGAGCAACTTCGACATCGCCAGCCAGCTCACCGAAACCGCCCTCCTGGGCGTCCTGGCGATCCGAACTGGCAAGAAGATCGTCTGGGATCCCGTCACCATGCGCGCCCACGGGCTGCCCGAAGCCGACGACCTGATCTTCCGCAAGTACCGCGCGGGACATTCGCTGTAGCGGGCCACCAACTCGGGTGGCATGATGATCTGGCAGGTCTGGTGCCGACACCACCTTGATGGACGCTTGGAATTGAGCAGCGAAGAATCCCCCTGCTACGGATTGTGGACCTTTGACCGCCCGCCTGTGGTGGAAACGGTGTTGGGCGTGCAGTTTGACCCTATCGAGGGTCTTACCAACGCCCATCTGGGGGCGTTCTGGGCGACGCTCGGCGATGCGTGGCCGAATGTGTCAGACGCGCCGGCGCTCGACAGCAGCTTCGAGGAGTTCGGAAACGGTGCAAGGTGGCAACCCACGAGGCTCCAACTTAAACTCTCCCGGGAGTTCGCCGCTCGAATCAGAATCTCAGATGCCGCCAGGCACCGGTTGATCCAGGTGCAGAACCGTCGCCTGCACTTCAATTGGATCAAGCGGTCCGGAACCGAGTACCCGCGGTACTCGAACATGGTGCGCCCGCAGTTTGACCAAGTCCTTTCCGATTTCCGAAACTACCTCTCGGTATCAGGGCTCCCACCACTGAGACCCAACCAATGGGAAGTCACCTACGTGAACGCCCTGCCACGAGGAACGGTCTGGAATGACCCGAGTGAATGGGGTGACGTTCTGGCGGACTTGTCGGGAGCGGCAAGGCCTCTCGATGGGTTGGCCGCGGAAACCTTCGGGGCGCACTGGCACTTTGAGATTCCGCCGCATCGCGGGAGGCTTCACGTCGAGGCGTTCTCCGGAACAACCGAGGATCAACCGCCGATCGAAGCAATGATCCTCAAGTTGACTGCCCGTGGACCTGTCGTGGGTGACGACGATTCCTATGGCGCCCTTTCCGCCGGACTCGATCTGGGCAGGTCCGTGATCGTGCATGCGTTCAAGGAAATAACATCACCCAAGGCGCACAGGTACTGGGGACTCAGATCATGATCGCGATGCCAGGCCAACTCACCCAGTGGGGCATTGAATCCTCCGCACCCGGTACTTCAACGGTCGCGGATGAGTTGCTGATGACCAATCCGCGAAGAGCCGCATCAGACGCCACCGCTCGATGGGATGAGGTGCTCGATCTGATTGCCACCCGATGGCATCCTGGCCGTGCGGGTAC
The DNA here is from genome assembly GCA_041747335.1 of Phycisphaeraceae bacterium. Lineage (GTDB taxonomy): Bacteria > Planctomycetota > Phycisphaerae > Phycisphaerales > Phycisphaeraceae > JBGTFI01. The sequence goes on from JBGTFI010000295.1 coordinate 9,903, forward strand.
CGCCGCGGAGTTGGATGATGGCCTCACGCCCCCGTCACCGATCGCCGTCGCCATCGCGACCAGTCTGGCCGAGGCGCTCCGGGATCAGAACGTGGTGCCCCCCACTCGGCTCTTCGCCGATGGCGATGGCGGAATCGTCTTCGAACGCCGCGACGGTGAACTGTTGCAGCTCGCCACCATTCGACCCGATGGGACGCTGGACTTCGCCACCTATGAGCGTGGGATCCTGATGGAGCGACTCGTCCAGCGCTTGGGCGAATGGGGCTGAAGCATGACGTTGGGGGATGGTACCGAGCCTGTCGCAGACGACGAAATGATCTACCGGCGCATCCCGGCCAGTCAGTCTTGGTATCATCCCCGCTCGGGCATTCCGCTGGCGTTCGCGGCCTTCAAGCCTACCAAGCACGATCAGACGGGCCTCTCGGTCAAACGAGCCAAGTACATCCGCTCCATCGAAGACGCGGCCAGGAATCCCAGAGGCGCCAGCTACTACATTGCGGTTCTCCGTGTCGGGGATCTGCGCGCCCACGGCCTCGACGTGATACCGTGCCCTCTGCCCGGCGATCCCGGTCACGCCGAGCTGCCAGCGCTTCACTATCAAGCAAGGTATGAGACCCAACCCCTGCAGGTTCTGCTCTCGGAGAAGCTTTGCATACGCGTCGAAGGGCCGTTCAGCCTGCCGACCCTGAAAGGGTAAGCCGATCACCCAACCCCAATGATCGACCATCCGAAAACCCCGCTTTGCCCCTCACGTCAGATACCCGCTCCCCCGTAGCTGCACCATCCGCGCCTGCAAACTCTTGCCCGGACACGCCGTCGGCTTGAGCTCCTGGTGCGTGTACACCCGGCTCACCGGCACGCGGTAGTGCGCCATCAGCAGCCGAAGCGATTCCGGCAGCGTCTGAAGCTGAGCGCCCGTCGGCTGCTGACGATCAAAATCCCCCATCACCAGCACGCCCACGTTGTGTTCGTTGTTCACCCCTCCGGCGTGCGCCCCCTGATAGTTCACAGGCCGCCCCTCCCACACCCGACCCGCACGGTCAATCACGTAGTGATAACCGATGTCCGCGAAACCCCGCTGAAGATGGCTCCGCCGGATAAGCTCCAGCCGCGCCTTCGACGAACCCACGTCATCCGACCACAGCAATTCCGGCATCCCGTCATGGTGTACCGTCAGCCGGTTCACCCCGTTCATGGGATCGGCCGAACGCGTGTCGATCCGCGCACTGGTCCATGAGGACCGCGGCAGCAGCGTCAAACCCCGCGGTGAGACGATCGGCGCCG
>JBGTFI010000296.1:0-1732 GCA_041747335.1 Phycisphaeraceae bacterium
CCGGCCCTCGCGGCCGTCGTGCTGCTCGCCCAGCCGATCATCGGCGTATGGATCAGCGACCGTCTCGAAAACCCCGCCCGTGACCTTCCACTGGCGGGCCTGCTCACCCAGGTCCTGGCGATCGGCTTCGCCGTCCGCGCCATCACCCAGGGTTGGTTTCGCATCTTTTACGGCTCCGGACACATTCACCTGTACGCGCCCGTTCTCCTGGTGACCGGCCTGGCGAATCCCATCCTCTCGGTCGCGCTCTACTTCATCCTCCCCGAATCGATCCGCTACACCTGCGTGGCCTGGGCTTACAGCTTCCTGATCGTACTCGGCGCGCTCATCCTCGCGCCCATGCGCGTCGCGCCCCACGTGGGCCTGGGCGCCCGCGAGCTGTATCAGCCGCTCGTGCGCCCTTCACTGCTGGCCCTGGCCTGCTGCCCGATTCTCCTGGCCGGCGAAGCATGGGTGACGACCTGGAACCTCTGGAACCTCGCGATCGTCCTGGGGGCCTATGGCGCGCTGTACGGCGTCGCGTGCATGTTCCTGGTCGTGCGGCCGCACGAGCGAAAACGCGTGGTCAGCGCCCTGGCACGCCGAATCCGCCCCGCCCGCGCGGGCGGCTAGAACGCCACCCGCTTCCCATCGCTCCGTTATACTCCCGGTTTCGGCGGCCAAAACCGCCTCACCGCCCTCCAAGGAGCGATACTCTTGGCGATCGTCGTCACCGGCGCGAACGGCTTGATCGGCTCCAACCTCGCCGCCGCACTGGCGGCGCGGGGAGCGCGCGCGCTGGTGATCGCGGATGATTTCTCCTCCCTCGCGGGAGCCGGGGCGTCAAACTGGCCCCCGGCTGAGCTTCGGTATCGATCACCCGCTGAAACGAACCTGTTCCTCCACTACGACGAACTGCCCCACTGGCTGGCGACATCAGGCCAAGACGTCTCCGCCATCCTCCACATGGGCGCGTGCAGCGACACCACCGTCACCGACCGCGATTACGTCACCCGCGTCAACACCGACTACACCCGGACCCTCTGGCACTGGTGCGCCGCACAGGGTGTGCCGCTGGTCTACGCCTCAAGCGCCGCGACATACGGCGACGGGGAACTCGGCTTCGACGACCAGGCCGACCCCGCTCAGTACAAACCCCTCAACCTCTACGGCCAAAGCAAGCACCTGTTCGACCTCTGGGCCTTGGACCAACCCGACGCCCCGCCGCGCTGGGCGGGGGTCAAGTTCTTCAACGTCTACGGGCCCAACGAAGCCCACAAAGGCCGCATGGCCTCGATGGGCTACCACTGGCAACGCCAGATCGAACGCACCGGTGAAGCGAGGCTCTTCAAGAGCTACCGCGAAGACTATCCCGATGGTGGGCAGAAGCGCGACTTCATCTACGTTGCCGACGCGGTGGACGCGACGCTCCACCTGCTGGACACGCCCATGAGTGACGCCGCGCCCAACGGGCTTTACAACGTCGGCACCGGGCGGGCGCGGACGTTCGCCGATCTGGCGCGTGCGGTATTCGCCGCGATGGGCAGAGCGCCCAGACTCGTTTACATCGACATGCCCGAAGACCTGCGAGCGCAATACCAGTACTTCACCCAGGCGCGGATCGAAAAGCTGCGCCGTGCGGGTTTCACCCGAACGATGCGGAGCGTCGAGGACGGCATGGCCGCCTACCTCGAATCCGCGCGGGAGGCGCAGCGGGCGTGACAGAACGTCTCTCGCATTCCCCCGCCCCTCG
>JBGTFI010000297.1:0-13423 GCA_041747335.1 Phycisphaeraceae bacterium
GCGACCCTGTGCAATCCGATGGCGGGCGAGACGCCCGCCCCACTGAAACCGCCCGAACCACCCCACTCCCCCTCTTCCAACCCACCGGGCCATGCGCCTTCCAGCGCGGCCGCTCGTGCTCCATCCACGCGATACGCCCCATGGCCTGCCGCGTCTTCTTCTGCCAACACGGCGATGAAGCAGCGCAGCAGTTGATCTACGAACACGTGCAGCGCGAAATCAAGGCCCTGCACGAAGCGCATCACCTGCCATACCGCTACATGGAATGGCGCGCGGCGCTGATCGAAGCTGTAGGTCAGGCCTTGGCCTGACAATTCTCCGATCAGGTGCGCATTGTTGTCAGGCCAAGGCCTGACCTACTGGGAACCTCAACTCCTCCCGCCCCCGCGCGTCGGGCGCGCCGGCGCCGGATCGGTGGGATACCAGGTGTAGTCCTCCGTGTCGCCGCGCGGGGTGAACTTCACCTCGAACGAACCGCCCGCGTGAAGATCGACAAACAGCACGTTGGCCGAGGGGATGTTGGGGTCATGCCAGCGCTGCTGCCGGTCGCCGCCGCCGGTGAAGTTGAAGAGCGGATGATCGCCGACGAGGATCGTCTTGGAAGGCCTGCGGACCTGGTCCACCGTCAGCGAGTGATGGAGCGTCGCCTCGCCGATCGGCGAGAAGCTGTTGTACATGTAGGACGTGCCGACCTGGTCGTAGACGCTCGCCGTCGGCGGGTTGTAGTTCGGGATGCCCCGGTCGGCCGGGCACTCGAAGATCGGCACCTCCGCGTCGTTGTTGGAGGTCGTCATGTCCACGTAGGGATTGAGCGGCCGCGTCGCCGCGCCCTGCACCGAGGCCGCATGGTTCGCCAGCCATCCGCGGCTGCCGCCGAACGTCACCGTGCTGCCGGTCGTCTGCGTGAGGAACTTCTGATCGTGGTCCTCGTGGTACAACGCAAACGCGATGCCGAGCTGCTTGAGGTTCGACAGGCACATCGCCCGCCGGGCGCTCTCCTTCGCCCCGCCCAGCGCCGGAAGCAGCAGCGCTATCAGCAGCGCGATGATCGAGATCACCACCAGCAGCTCGATGAGGGTGAAGGCGCGATGTCTTCTGCACGCCTCGGATGAAATGGACATCACGAATCCTCCAACGAGAGATGCCCCGGCAACCGTACCGGATTATACCCCGCCCTCCGTGGCCGGCCCACCCCGGTTCCCGTACATGCCTTACTCCGCCGCCGCGAACACATCCCCTTCGAGCTTCCTGAACAGGATCTCCGGCTCGCCCAATGGGTGACCGGCCGGCAAGGGCCTGGTCGCCTCATCCCAAGGGAACGCCTCTCCCGGAACGTTGAGCATCTTCGCGACCTTCGCCGCTGAAAACGGCAGAAACGGCGCTATCAGCGTCATCAGCGCCCTGACCGTCTGAACTGAGATGTGAATCGTCCTGCCACAGCCCGCCGGATCCTCCTTGCGCTGCTTCCAGGGCGCCTGGCTCTCAACGTATCCGTTGCTCTCGCGCGCCAGCGCCATCACTTCGCCCAAAGCCGCGCGGAACCGCAGGTTCTCCAGATTCTCCGTCACCTTCGCGTGCTGGCGCTCGATGGCCGCGAGCTGCGCGCGGGCCGCGTCGTCCAGGTCGCCCGCCTCGGGCAGGATGCCGTCAAAATACTTTTGCGCGAAGCTGAGCGTGCGGTTGATGAAGTTGCCCAAAGCCGCGAGCAGTTCGCCGTTGTTGCGGGTGATGAAGTCATCGATGTCGAAGGCCGTGCGCTGGTTCTCCGGGGCGATCGCGGTGAGGTAGTAGCGCAGCGGGTCGGGATCGAAGGTCTTGAGGTATTCCTCGATCCAGATCGCCGTGCCTCTGCTCTTGCTGATCTTCTGCTCGGCCTCGCCGGGGAACCTGATGTTGAGAAACGCGTTGGCGACCACCTGCCAGGGAAGCTCATACGTGCCCTCCGCCATCAGCATCGCGGGCCAGGTCAGCGCGTGAAAAACCGTGTTGTCCTCGCCGATGAAGTGCAGGATCTTACAGTCCGGATCCTTCCACCATCGTTCAAAGTTCATCCAATCGCCCTCGTGCTCTTCGCACCACCTGGCGGTGAAGGAGACATACCCGATCGGGGCGTCGAACCACACATACAGCACCTTGCCCTGAGCATCCGGATCCTCCAGCGGCACGGGCACGCCCCAATGCAGGTCGCGCGTCATCGCCCTTTCGGGCAGACCCTGCTTGATCTGCCCCAGCGAGAAGTTGATCACCGCGTCGCGCCAGGGCGGCGCACCGTCGACCGGCTGCCGCTTGCCCTCTAGCCACTTCTCCAGTGCCCCCTCCACCTTGTGAAGCTGCAGATACCAGTGGGTGGTCTCGCGCGGCTCGGGCCTGGCGCCGGTGATGGTGCTGACCGCATCAATCAACCGGATGGGGTCGATCTGGATCCCGCACGATTCGCACTGGTCGCCGTGGGCCTTGTCGTACCCGCAGTTGTAGCACTTGCCCTGCACGTAACGGTCGGGCAGGAACTGCCCGGCCTGGGGGTCATAGAGCTGCGTCGTCGCCTTTTTCTGGAAGTACCCCTTGTCGTGGAGGGTCTTGAAGAACTGTTGGCTCAGCTTCTCGTGCAGCTCAACAAATCCCGGCTGGTGCGTTCCGCCGTAGATGTCGAACTCGATCCCCAGCCCCCGGAAGTCCGCCGCCTGCTTGGCGTTGTAGTGGGCGGTCAGCTCGGCGACATCCCGGCCTTCCTTGCGGGCGGAGATCAGCGACGCCACCCCGTTGTCATCGCTCCCACAGATGAAACGCACCTCATCCCCCCGCGCCCGGCGGTACCGGACGTACGTGTCGGCCGGGAGATACGCCCCGGCCACGTGCCCGACATGAAGCCTTCCGTTCGCATACGGAAGAGCGGAGGTCACCAGATAGCGTCGTGTCATGGGAGGGCAGATCGTATCGGGTTGCGCCCGGCGCGTCGAAACCCGGTAGGTCCGGCTGTGCCGGACACCTGCGTTGGTGTGTGGTCACGAGCGGCACCGATGAGGAAGCCCTGTGGAAAACCTGTCCAGACGGTCGGTCATCGGAGGTCCGATCACATTTTTTTCACACCCTCATACCAAACAGTCAGCTTACAAAAGTGGTGATTGCATCTCTAAATCCCTTGTTAAATCGTCACATATGAGCGGCGTGGGGCTTGGTGGGGCGTTTTCCATCAAAGTGTTGCGAAATGCGCCGAGTTGGGTTATGATGCCGCTTCGCTGTCGGGAGATGAGAATGAGGGAATCGATGGCTTGGTCTTCTACGGCACCCATGAGCTTGTCATCGACTCGAAGAATCGCATGGCGATCCCGTCGGGAATCCGGGCGGAACTGCAGCACGCCGCCGAGAGCGCGCACGCCACGATCCATCTGGTCGTGACCCTCGGCGAAAGCAGGGCGCTGAGTCTGTACACCAGGCAGGGATTTGAGCAACATGCCGCGAACCTCGATCAGAGCGAACTCGACCCCGAAGAGCTGCTCGTGTACGAAAGGCTGCTGTTTTCCCTCAGCCAACTCGTCGAGATCGACAAGCAAGGACGCATCCTTCTGCCGGAAGTCCTGCTCCACCGGGCGGGGCTCCCGGCCCAGTCGAAGGTCGTCCTCATCGGAGCGAAGGACCATCTCGAAGTCCACGACCGCGATGCGTGGAACGCATACGTTCAGCGGACGCTGGACAAACATGGCGGAGCGCTGATGAACCCCAGGCGGGCCATGCGAAAGCAGGCCGCCGCAGGCTGAAACGCTCCCCACGAACGGACCGACTCGTCGCGGCAAGGATGCACGCGACCCGAGGCTTGAGTGGAATCAGCAAGGAGGCTGGTTCCTCTGGGTCATTCGGCCGCCTTGACCGGGCGGCCAAGGCACGCAAGAGGCTGTCAGCAGGGGTCCAACGGACTAGGACGCCTCACTCGAGAGCTGCATCTTCGCGACCGACTCGTCCAAGGAAGGATGATCGGAAGCGCAAGCGCCGTCGCCGCATCGTTGATCGGATGCCTCTCACACAGGCATTCACGGGCGCCGGCAACAGCTCACGTCATGATCGTCCGCCCTTGTTGGCGGCTTCGCCTTTCTCGGTCGGTCAGGCTCGCATCGCCCCGCACGCGGCCGGGCTGTTCTTATTCTAACATACGACCCCCCTGTTTGGAGCGCGCCAGTGCAAAAAAGTTACACCGCGCGCTGAAGAAACTCTGTAGCCGCCGACGATGGCGGGCGGCCCGGTGGCGGTAACATGTCGGCGTGAGCGACGATCGATCCCACTCCAATACTCCCACCGGTCAGCCCAAACCGATTGGACTCATCGCCGGCGGGGGACGCCTCCCCGTCATGCAGGCCCAGGGCATCCGCGCCGCGGGCGGAACGGTCGTCGCCGTCGGGCTGGCGGGGCAGTACGATGACGACCTGCCTTCCTACTGCGATCGCTTTCAGGCGGCTGGGATCGTCCGCCTGGGCAAGTGGATCCGCATCCTCCGTCGCCATGGCTGCTCCAGGGCGGTCATGGTCGGAAAGGTGCGCAAAGCCAAAATCTATCAGCCGTTACGACTCTTTCGGCAGATTCCCGACCTCCGGGCCGCCCGGCTCTGGTTCGGGGTGTTGCGACGCGACAAGCGCTCGGGCAAACTGCTCGCGGCCGTGGCGGATGAACTTGCTTCAGCGGGCATCCACTTGATCGACTCAACCACCTACATCCCGCAACACCTGGCGACACCCGGCGTCATGGGCAAATGCCAGCCCACCGCCGCCCAGCAGCGCGACGTCGCCTTCGGTTGGCCCCTGCTCCAGTGCATCGCGGACATCGATGTCGGCCAGGCGATCGCGGTCAAGGACGCCGACGTGCTCGCCGTCGAGGCGATCGAGGGTACCGACGCCATGATCGAGCGGTCAGGCAAGCTCTGCCCCTCCGGCGGGTGGACGCTCCTCAAAGGCCCCGCCCGCGATCACGACATGCGCCTGGATGTCCCCACCGTCGGCCCGGACACCATCGAGAACCTCCGCCGCGCCGGCGGGAAGTGCCTGGCGGTCCGGGCGGGGAAGGTGATCCTGGTCGAGAAAGAGCGTTTGATCGAACTGGCCGACCGCTACCGCATCGCGGTGGTGGGGGTCGAAGGGGAGGGGGAGTAAACCATTTCCAAAGTGGGGCGGGCGTCTCGCCCGCCATTGCGGCGAAGCCGCAAATGCCTTCCGGAGGGGTACCGCAAGGTGTTCTCCTTTCAGGCCTTGACGCCTGATGGCGGGCGAGACGCCCGCCCCACCGAGATCAAGCACCTCTCGTCATTTCCCTTCTGGTAGTCCCCCACACCACCCCCTACGATGGCATCATGCGGATCGACGTGCTGACGCTGTTTCCGGAGATGTTCGCCAGTGTCCTGGGCGCGAGCATCCTCAAACGTGCCGCCGAGGCTGTCATATTACCCGATCGGCCAAATGAACCCCGTCCGCCGGTGGTCGGATATCACCTCCACAACATCCGCGAATACACCCTGGACAAGCACGGCAAGGTCGATCAGCCGCCCTACGGCGGCGGGCCGGGCATGGTCATGCAGTGCCAGCCGGTCTGGGACGCCGTCCAGGCGGTCGAAGGTTTGCCCGATCTGCCCGCGCCCAGGCGCATCCTCATGACCCCACAGGGTCAGCCGCTGCGGCAGGCGATGGTCGAAACGCTCGCCCAGGAAGAGCGCCTGCTCATCATCGCCGGGCACTACGAAGGCATCGACCAGCGGGTGATCGATCGCCTGGCCCCCCTCGAAGAGATCAGCATCGGCGACTATGTCCTCAGCGGCGGCGAACTCCCCGCGATGGTGCTCATCGACGCCCTGGTCCGCCTCCTTCCGGGGGCGCTGGGGGATGATTCATCCTCCCATGAGGAAAGCTTTTCGACGCGCCTGGGGGGCCTGCTGGACTATCCGCACTACACCCGCCCAGCGCAGTGGATGGGGATGGACGTGCCCGAAGTGCTGCTCTCGGGGCATCACGCCGCGATCGAGGCTTGGCGCAAAAGGCAGGCGCTCGAGCGCACGCGGGACCGCCGGCCGGACCTGTTGGGGGAGCCGGGGACGGCGGAGGCGTGAGGTGGGGGGGTGGCATGCAACGCCGTGAACTATGGGTTGGGTGCCATGGGCAAGGCTCTGCTTGCCCGTGTTGAACGTCGATCAGCCCCCCGGAAAACCCGGTGATCACGGTTCCATGGGCCATCAGGACATGGTCAAGCAAGAAGCTTTCCCATGCCACTCCTCCGGTCCGGCTTGACGCTATCCTGATGCTTCAATCCCTTCGAGGCGTGACGGATGGCCCAGACGCGACGCACCACAGCCTGGCTCGGCAAGCTCGGGCCCTTCATCGGCCTGGTGGCGGTGTGGCTGCTCTTCGCCACGATGACGCCGAAGAACCCGGTGACGAATGTCAACCCCTTCACCCAGTGGGAGAACCAGCGCCTGATGCTGCTTCAGACGGCCGTGGTGGGCACGGCCGCGATCGGGGCGACGCTCATCATCATTTCCGGCGGCATCGACCTCTCCGTCGGCTCGACGATCGCGCTGGGGACGATGATCGTCGCCTGGCTGCTCACCCACGGCGCTTCGCCCGCGGCGGCGCTGCTGGGCGGCATCGGCATGGGGCTGGTCTGCGGGCTGGCGATCGGGGCCATGGTTGTCGGGCACGTCGGGCGGGTCGCCGCAGTGGCGGTGGGGTTGCTCACGCTCTATTGGACCTGGGACATTCTGCCGTGGTACGGCGCGATCCCCGCAGGCGCGGCAGCGCTGGCGGTGGTGCTGGTAGCTAATGAAAAGCTGCTCGGCCGCGTGCGCCTCTCGCCGTTCATCGTCACGCTGGGGATGTGGGGGGCGCTGCGGGGTCTCTCCAAGGGCATCGGCGGGAATCAGCCGATCTACACCGATCCCAACTGGCTCTATGACCTCATGCGCAGCGGCCGGGGCGGCTTCTTCGGCATGTTCGGCCTGGCCCCGGCCGTGTGGGTGTTCCTCGCCCTGGCGCTGCTCATGGCCGGCGTCCTGCGCTACACCCGCTTCGGCCGGCACGTCTTCGCCATCGGTTCGAACGAACAGACCGCGCGCCTCTGCGGTGTCCACGTCGAACGCACCAAGCTCATGATCTACGCTCTTGCGATCGCCTGTGCAGGGCTGGCCGGGGTATTCCAGTATTCGTACCTGAACATGGGCGATCCCACCACGGCTGAGGGCTATGAACTGAAGGTCATCGCCTCGGTGGTCATCGGCGGGGCGAGCCTCACCGGCGGGGAGGGGTCGATCCTGGGCACCATCGTCGGGGCGCTCATCATGACCGTGGTGGACAACGGCTGCACAAAGCTGGGCCTGAGCAACTGGGTCCAGGAGATCGTCACCGGCGCGATCATCGTGGTGGCCGTGGCGATCGACCAGCTCCGCCAGCGGCGGGAGGTGTAGGGGGGAATGACCAATGCACGAACACCCTGAGGCAGTGGGGCGGGCGTCTCGCCCGCCATTGCGGCGAGGCCGCAAGTTCCCGGAAGGAGGGTGCCGCAGGGTGTCACTGTTTCAGGCCTTCGGCCTGAGGCGGGTGGGACACCCGCCCCACTGTTCAGGAGAGTTCGTCACGAGAATCTTGTCACGAAAAGCAGATTCTGGATGATATCAACGACGGCAGGGAGGGGGGATTATGATCAGGGCCAATTCCAACGGAGATTGACTCATGGCTGCTTATGACATGCCCAAGGCGAGTGAACCGAAGAAAGTCGGCCGGCGGGAGGTGCTGCTGATCGCCAGCGGAGACCTGCGCGAGAGCGCCAACCGCGTCTGCTGGCCCGCGCAGAAGGAGATGGAGGCGGCGCTCGCCAAAGCGGTCGAATCGTGCGGATACACGCTCAAACGCGCGCACGAGTTCAACGAGGCAGCCGGGCACGGCTTCATCGACTCCCAGCGCCGCGGCATGGAGGTCTTCCGGGGGATCGACCCCAAAGCCCCGCTGATCGTCGCCGAAGCCGTGTGGCAGTATTCCCACCACGTCCTGCACGGCCTGGCAAGCCACCGAGGGCCGATTCTCACTGTCGCCAACTGGTCCGGGCAGTGGCCCGGCCTCGTGGGCATGCTCAACCTCAACGGCTCGCTGACCAAGGCGGGTGTCAAGTACTCCACCCTCTGGAGCGAGGACTTCGCCGACAAGGCCTTCGTCCGCAAGCTGGACAAGTGGCTTTCCGAGGGCAGGGTCAAGCACCCGATGAGCCACGTCGCGCCGCTCTCGAAGGTCAAGATCCCAGGGCAGGAGCGCAAGCTCGGCGAAGCGCTCGCCAAACAGCTCCAGCGAGACAAGGCCATCATGGGCGTCTTCGATGAAGGCTGCATGGGCATGTTCAACGCGATCATCCCCGACCACCTCATCAACCCCACGGGCGTCTACAAGGAACGTTTGAGCCAGTCGGCCCTCTATTACGCGACGAGGCAGGTTCCCGCCCACGAAGCCCGCGAGGTGTACGAGTGGATCACCCGCGCGGGGATGAAGTTCCAGTTCGGCCCCAGCGAGGAGACGGACCTCACCGAGAACCAGGTGCTCGAGCAGTGCGCGATGTACATCGCCGCCCTGCGCCTGGCCGACGCATTCGGCTGCGACACCATCGGCATTCAGTACCAGCAGGGGCTCAAGGATCTGCTCCCGGCCTCGGACCTCGTCGAGGGCATGCTCAACGAATCCAACCGCCCGCCGGTCAAGGCCGCCGGCGACGGCCGCGTGCTCTACGAAGGTCAGCCGCTGGTTCACTTCAACGAGGTGGACGAGTGCGCCGGCCTCGACGGGCTGATGACCTACCGCATCCACAAGGCCATGGGCGAACCGGTCGAGAACACCCTTCACGACCTTCGCTGGGGCGATTGGGACCAGTCCGGCACGACCGACCAGTACGTCTGGGTTTTCGAGATCAGCGGGTCAGCCCCGCCCTCCCACTTCATCGGCGGTTGGCAGGGCGCGACGGGCGAGCGCCAGCCGCCGATGTACTTCCGCCTGGGCGGCAGCACGCTCAAGGGCATCTCCAGACCCGGCGAGATCGTCTGGTCGCGCATTTACGTCGCGGATGACCGGCTGAACATGGACCTCGGCCGGGCGGGCGTCGTCGAGCTTCCCATCGAAGAAACCCAGCGCCGCTGGAACGCCACCACGCCCCAGTGGCCGATCATGCACGCGGTGACCTACGGCGTCACCCGCGACCAGATGATGGCCAAACACAAGAGCAACCACATCCAGGTCGTCTACGCAAGCTCAGAGAAGGCCGCCGACCGGGCGATGATGGTCAAAGCGAGCATGGCCGCGGCGTTGGGGATGAAGGTCCACCTCTGCGGGACAAGGAAGGACGGGGAGGGGTGGGGGTGAAACCAAAGAAAAACCCGCGGCCGGCGCTACGCGCCGGCCGCGGGTAGATCCGGGATGTCGCGGAATGGGTCCGTCAGGCCGGGCGTCGCCGGCGGGTGGCCAGAAGCAGCCCGGCGCCGCCGAGCGCTGCGAGCGAAATCGTCAGCGGTTCGGGGATCACACCCGGCGGTGGGATTTCGACGCCCAGCGCGCCCAGGATGTACGCCTCTTCCCGGCCGTTGTTGTCCAGCGCCGCCTGAAGGCGAACGATGAAGAACCAGTCGTCTTCGACCTCGGTCGACATGTCGTTGGCAAGGACGGTTCGCAGGTTCATCGGATTGCCGCCATCCATCACGATGCCACCCCAGTCGGCCGCGTTCCCCGCACCGTTGTTGTCGACGGGCTGGAAGAGATTGCCCGGGCCGTCGGGATCGAAGATGCCCGGCAGGACGACCCACATGTCATCGTCGTCACTGAACAGCGGATCTTCGACCGGGAAGTTGGGGGGCGGCTCCACCAGGTTCTGATCGTCCTTGAAGACGAACTCCCGAATCAGGCTGCCGTCACCTGAAAGGGCGATGGCGATCGCGTCGTCCACCTCCATGGGCGTCATACCGGGACTGAGTACGCTCGGATCCACCAGAAAAAGCTGTCCGCGCAGAAGAATGTCACGCTGGCGCAGGGGCTCATTGGGCGGGTTCTCGAACACCACCTGGTCGCCGCCCTCCTGATTCTGATCGAATGCGAGGATGGGAATGGCCGGATCGCTCGTCCCGATTCCCGCGGCCGTCTCCAGGAACCCGATGATGTCCGCGACGGTGGTCAGTTCCGTGAGCGTCGTCTGCCCCATCTGCCTTTGGAAATCCAACCCGTAGTCGAGCGTCGACGTTCCGATTGGCGCGCCCGTGACGCCGTCAAACCCATCCACGTTGAACGTGTCCGGATGGCTGCCTTGCGGACCGTCGGGCGTCCAGACGATCGCATCCGTCCCGGCGGGGTTCTGCGTGTTCCCGTTGGTGAACATACGGATGAACCCGGTCTGGTTGCCCGTGGGCGTTGCTGGAACCGCAATGCTGGGGTCCACCTGATTGAGGATCCGCCAGTTGAAGGTCAGCAGATCCTGGAACAGGAAGGGACTGCCCTGATTGATGTCCGACAAATCCAGTGCTTGAACCGTGGGTGGCGCGGTCAGCGCCCCGCACATCCCCGTCACTCCGAACAGCAGCATTGACCCAACCCTTCGACCTGATCGCTTCGCCTTCATCGTCCATCCTCCTCGCTGAAATGCTTCCCAAATCCCTCCAACTGTCCCAAATTGACCTCCGATAACATCTTACCCAATCTCCCCCCTTTTCCCAACCACGATTTGTCGGGATCAGGTGAAAATGCCAATACACCGACAGTCGCTTGAACCTTCTCGCTGGATGCGGAATCGAGCGACCGTGCCCCGGTAGTGCTATAAGTCACTTTTCCAATTGAGTTAAGGTGATATCCGCCCTCACAGCCCCATCTTCTCCCGCTTGGCCTGCCACTCCGCCTGTTCGCGCTGGTTCTCTGTCGCCAGGGGCTTGCCCGTTCGCAGGGCTTCAAGCTCCAGCCGCGTGAGCGTCACCGCGCCCAGGCGGTAATCCTCGAAGGCCTCGCACGTCACCGGGACGATCGGCCGAATCAGCTCGAACATCGCCACCGCGTAATCGCGGATCTCCTTCTGCGCGTGCTCATCCATGCGCAGGCTCAGGAAGTGCAGCACGTTGTGAAGGTCGCACTTCCAGTACCACTCGGTGTAGACGTTCACCGGCAGCCCGATGCGGGCAAGCTCCCTGCTCAGGCCCTTTTCCAGCAGCGCTTCGTAACGCTCATACTGCCGGTGGCAGTCTTCGAGATACTGCAAGAACTCCTGAGCCGTTCCGAGGTCGATCGGCTCCTCGCCCCCCTGCCTGTTGGACTTCGACTGCTTGCGCACGTTGTCGAGGCTCGGCACATAAAAACGGTCGGGCACCACCGAATACCGCGCGGAATACTCGTTCACGTTCGCCGTGCGGTGGCGGATCCACTGCCGGGCGATGAAGATCGGCATCGCGACGTGGAACTTGAACTCGACCATCTCAAACGGCGTCGTGTGCCGGTGGCGCAGCAGATACCGCAGCAGCCCGCGGTCTTCCTGCACCCGCCGCGTGCCCGCGCCGTAGCTCACCCTGGCCGCCTGCACGATCGCGAAGTCCCCCGTCTGCCCCTGCGGGACCAGCCGGGGCATCGCATCCACCAGCGCGATCATCCCGTGCTCGTGGACCTTGACCTCCCACCGGGCGGCCCCATGCATCACGTCCACCAGGGGCGCTTCGGGGGCTTTGCGCTCGATGGAAACGGCGGCCTGGTCCGCCGGCTCCCGCCCCGGCGGGGCTGGATTGGTTTGTGTCTGCTCCATGCCCAGCATGATAACCGCGAGAGAAAAGCCACCCTGCGCCCCCCTTCGCGCCTCAGAAACGGAGAGGATGGGATTCGAACCCATGGTACGGACAAGCCGTACACGGCATTTCCAGTGCCGCACCTTCAGCCACTCGGTCACCTCTCCAGAGCGGCCCCGAGGCCGGGGCCGGCTTCGAGGGTTCGTTATGCTATTGCCTTGTCCGCCGATGTAAAGCGATCCCGCCCGAACCCCGGAGCTGGCGCATCGGGTCTGCGGGTGGATGGGGCAGGGGGAGTCTTCGATCGCCGCCCCAGTTCCCAAGCCACTGCGGCGGCGCAAGGCCACTGCCCCAGCCACCCCTGACGCATGAGTATTACAATTTCCCCCTTCCGGAAACCACCGCATGAACTCGGAACCCACCCCGACACCGGAGAAGCCTGAACCCCCCGGCGAATTGCCGATCGTGGCGCGGGGTGTGGCGGGAAGTGAGGATTACCGAAGGGCGGCATCACTCTTCCTGCTGCACAAGACCAGCCGCCTGAAAGGCTTGGGACAACTTGCTCTGCTGTTGGGAATAGCCGGCATGATCGTATACCTAAGTGTCACCGGCAATCTCCACGTTGCAACGACCATCGTGATGGTCGTGATCTATATTGTCGCCCTCGCATGCCTGGAGTTTATAGTCAAGGCCCGCATGATCGACCGGCCTTTTGATTACGTGCAGAACCCGCCACGTTGGGAATTCTCATCCACGGGCGTGAAACTTGAACGGAATCATGAGCTTTCAACTTGGACTTGGTCCGCATTCCCCACCGCCCTCCAAAGCGACAGAGTGGTTGTAATTCACTTCACGCCGCCGACATATCACGTCTTCTCCCGCACCATGTTCGAAGACGATGAAAGCTGGCGCCGCTTCCGCGCCCTGGTCCGCCGCCAGCTCATGGGCTGCGAACAATGCGGCTACACGCTCAAAGGGTCGGTCGCCGATACGTGCCCCGAGTGCGGCCATCCCATCGCGTGATCCCCGCAACGAGCCGCGACCGTCAGGGATCGTAAGCTTCGAAAACACCGCGACCCACACCCCAGTTAAGGAATTCGCAGCACCGCGCCCAGCGGCAAACGGTCCGGGTCGCCCCCGATCGTCGCACGGTTGGCCTCGTAAATCTTTCGCCACTGCCCCGCGTCCCGGTAAACCGCCTTGGCGATGTCCGACAGCGTGTCCCCACGCTGCACCGTGTGGCTCCGGACACCCGCCGGCGATGCCGAAAGCTGGCTAGGCGCTGTCGCGGGCGCGGAGGAGCCCGTGCGCCCGCCCGGCTGGGGCAACCGGATCGACTGTCCCGCCACCAGCTTCCGGGGGTCCACTCCCGGATTCGCATCCCGGATCGCCACCCACATACGCTCCTTCCCATACACCCGCCGCGCGATGGTGCTATAGCTGTCCCCCGGCTGAACCGTGTAGATTTCCGGCAGGTGCTCGGCGGGAAGACGGTCCACGCTCCCATCCGTGCTTGGGGTGAAGAACGACCCCAGTTCCTCCCCGCCCGTCTGCCCCCCCGGACCCTGCACCGGCTGCGGCGCCTGAGGCCTGGGCTGAACAATCGCCGCGATCGTCGAAACCTCCTGAACGCCCGCTCGCCCGTCCGTGGTGGACGAGATCGGAACGTTCACT
>JBGTFI010000298.1:0-3058 GCA_041747335.1 Phycisphaeraceae bacterium
ACCCGTCAGCCCACCCTGGCCGGCGAAGGCCGCACTCGCGGGCGAGCCGCCAGTGGCACCCGGCACCGCGGCCGAGCGCTGAACCTTCGGGAATCGGCCGTCGAAAGACGGATCAATCCGCTTGATCCGCACCGCCAGCGGCGGATGTGTCGCCAGCACCCCGCCGAGCCAGGAGCTCAGCGCCTGGCTGAAGAACATGTGGCTGGCCTCCTGCGCATTGGGGGCGCGGACGCTCGAACCGTCCATCCACCCGCCGATCGCCTTGAGCGCCCCGGCGATCCCATCGGGGTTGCGGGTGAACTGCACCGCCGCGGCGTCGGCCAGGAACTCCCGCTGACGCGACACCGCCGCTTTGATCAGACTCCCGAAGAACACCCCCACGTAGCCCACCACCACCAGCGCCAACCCGATGGCGATCAGCGGCAGCGGATTGCTGTCCTTGCCCGAACGACGTGCCCGGCCGTGTCCGGAGTAGATCGCGGCGCGAAAGAGCATCTGCCCCACCAGGCCGATCACCAGGATCCCGAACACCCATCCCATCAGGCGGATGTTGAGGCGCATGTCGCCGTTGAGGATGTGGCTGAACTCGTGCGCGATCACGCCCTGAAGTTGATCGCGCGACAGGATGGTGATCGCCCCGCGCGTGACGCCCACCACCGCGTCGTCGGGCGAATACCCCGCCGCGAACGCGTTGATGCCCGGCTCCTCGAGCAGGTACACCTGCGGCACGGGCGTGCCCGAGGCGAGGGCCATCTCCTCGACCACGTTGAGCACCTTGCGCTCGTCGAGATCGCGCGTGTCCGGGTGCAGGAGCTTCCCGCCGAGCGACTCGGCGACGACATGTCCCCCTCCCGAAAGCTGGGAGATCTTGTAGAGGCTCGACAACCCGACGACGGCGACGGTGCCCGCGCCGATATAGAGCAATAGCAACGGATCCCAGAAGTCGCGCGACGGCGCTGCCTGTTGTCCATATTGCCGCGCGGCGTTGTAATCCTGACCCAGCACAATCGCCCCGGCGATGACGGCGTAGGTCAGGGCGATGATCGCCAGCACCGCCAGGGCGAACAGCGCCACCAGTCGGCCGGTGCGTTTTCGGGCGGCGTCCTGATGCTCGAAGAAATCCATGTGGGTGTTGTGCGTTGTGTGTTGTGCGTTCTGTGTTGCTCGTGGTGGGATTCGCGGCCTGGGTGTCAAGAGAAAGAGACTTTGACGGCCTCGCGTTCGACGGCGTTTTCGATCTCCCACAGCGCCGCCGGGCCGAAGTTGAACACGCCCGCGAAAATGTTCGGCGGGAACGTCTCGCGGTAGGTGTTGTAGGAGGTGGCGGCGTCGTTGTACGCCTGCCTGGAGAAGGCGATCTTGTTCTCCGTCGTGGTCAGCTCCTCGGTGAGTTGCATCATGTTCTGGTTGGCCTTGAGGTCCGGGTAGGCCTCCGACAGCGCGAACAACCTCCCCAGCACCCCGCCCAGCGCGCCCTCCGCGGCCATCAGCTTCTGCATCGCCTGGGCGTCGCCCGGATCGGCCGAGACCTTCTGCTGGGCGCTCACCGCCTGGTTGCGCGCCTGGATGACCGCCTCGAGCGTCTCGCGCTCGTGCTTCATGTAGCCCTTGGCCGTCTCCACGAGGTTCGGGATCAGGTCGTACCGCCGTTTGAGCTGCACATCGATCTGCGAAAAGGCGTTCTTGAAACGGTTGCGCAGCGTCACCAGTCGGTTGTAAATCCCCACGATCCACCCGATCAGCCCCAGCGCGAACACGGCGATGACGATCACGGTGATGACCAGAGGGCTCATAAACGTCTCCTTTCAAGCGGTTCCCGACCCGGCGGGAAGTCCGATCCATGTGACGATCCGTGGCCATTCTACCCCATCGCCCCTGCCAGGTACGGGAAAATACCGGGTGAAAGGTGCGTAGGTGCAACGGGGCACGCGTGTAGCTCAGTGGAGCGGGTGTCTCGCCCGCCATTGCGGCGAAGTCGGAAGTTTACGAGAATCGGATCCTACCCCAGGATGTTGTCCAATTAGGCCTTCGGCCTGATGGCGGGCCGAACGTCCGCCCCACCTGTCTGGCGGGGTCTGGAGAATACCTGATGAACTCTGCCGATGCACTTCGTGTTCTGCCGGATGGGGTGAGACTTGTCCGGGAGGAGTCCGGGCTGATGCGGGTTGAGGCGCTCGGCGGTCATTCTTCGGGCGTGGTTTATCTTCAGGGCGCGCACGTGACGAGTTTTCGGCCTGGGGATGGCGAGGATCTGCTGTTCGTGAGCGCGCGGAGCGCGTTTGAGCCGGGCGCGGCCATTCGCGGGGGCGTCCCGATCTGTTTCCCGTGGTTCGGCCCGCGGGCGGGCGATGCCGATGCGCCGATGCACGGGTTCGCGCGGCGAAGCGTGTGGGAGCTTGAGGCGGTGGAGCGGGCAAGCGGCGGGGAGGTGCGCCTAGTGCTGTCGCTTCGAGACGGCGCAGCATCGCGCGCGGTGTGGGATCATGGCTTTGCGCTTCGGTTCACCGTCGAGTTCGGCCGAGCGCTCGTGATGACGCTTGAGACCACGAATCGCAATCCGGAGGGGGGCGACGCGTTCACGTTCGAGTCGGCGCTTCACACGTATCTGCGCGTGGGGGATATTGAGGGCGTGAGCATTGAGGGGCTGCAAGGCCGGTCCTACATCGACAAGATGGACGCGATGAAGGTGAAGGTTGAGCAGGCCCCGGCGCTGAAGATCACCGGAGAGACGGACCGCGTGTATCAGGGGACGCCCGACCGATGCGTGGTGCGCGATGCGTCCTGGAAGCGGGCCGTGGCGGTGGAGAAGGAAGGCTCACAGACCACGGTCATCTGGAACCCGTGGATCGAAAAAGCCGAGCGCCTCAAGGACATGGGTGATGACGAATGGCGGTTGTTCGTGTGCGTGGAGTCGGCCAACGTCGGCGAACACGCGGTGACGCTCGCGCCGGGGCAGACGCACGCGATGCGGGCGACGCTTGGGCCGGTCACTTGAAGCAGTCTTCGCAGTAGTAGGGATGAGCCTTGTGCCGGGGGGCGGCGGGGTGCGGGTTTGCGG
>JBGTFI010000299.1:0-1618 GCA_041747335.1 Phycisphaeraceae bacterium
AGCCGAAGGCGCTCACGGCCGCGCGACGGGGGCGGTCGCCCGGCGGCGCGGGCCAGTCTTGCGGTTGCGCAAGGACGCGAAACGGCGAGGTATTGAGATCGAAACGTTCCGAAGGCGCATCGAAGTTGGCCGTCGGCGGAAGCTGGTGACTTGCCAGCGAGAAGAGCGTCTTGATGACGCCCGCGGCCCCGGCGGCGGTGAGGAGGTGGCCGACATTGCTTTTGACCGAACCGATCACGCACCGTCCGCGACGCGATGTGTCACCTTCGCGCCACAGGCGTGTCATGCTCTCGAACTCCACCGCGTCTCCAATCGGCGTACCCGTCCCGTGGCACTCGATCAGGTCGATCGTCGAAGGATCCCATCCCGCCTGCGCGTAGGCCGCGCGCATGGCACGGAGCTGACCTTCACTGTCGGGCGCCATGAGGTTCCCGCCGATGTCGTTGGACAGCCCGGCGCCCGCGATGACCGCGTACACGCGGTCGCCGTCGCGAAGCGCATCGGCAAGCCGCTTGAGGACGACGATCCCGCAACCTTCGCCGACGACAAGCCCGTCGGCGCGGCGGGAGAACGGCGCGCATGTGCCGGTGGGCGAAATCGCGTGAAGCTGGGTGAACCCCATCTGAGTGTAGAGCGAATCCGGCCGCGAAAGCCCTCCGGCGAGCATGAGGTCCGCGCGGCCGGCGAGCAGCTCGTCCGCGGCGAACTTGATGGCGTAGAGCGACGAGGCACACGCGGCGTCGAGGGTGTAACCGCCAAGACCCATCCCCAGCGCGCGGGCCAGGAGCGCCGCTGGAAGTCCGGCGGGATACCGATTGAGGGAATCAACGCTTCTCGCACCCCTTGATCCCCCCCCGCGCCCAAGCCCCGCGATGCGCTTTTCAATCCGCGGGATGAGCATCTCCTCCGCGAGCGCCGAGGCCGCCTGAGTGGGCAGGACGATGTTGCCCAGGATGACGCCCGCGCGGCGGGGATGCACCGAAGATGTCTTCGCATCCCGCCACGCCGCCACGCCCGCGGCGAGCGCGAGGTGGAAGACCGGATCGAGTCGATCCACGAGGGAAGCGTCGATGTCAAGCCCGCGCAGGTCGAGCCGGGGCGTCTCGACGAAGCACGCGCGGCGGCTCTGGACGTGATCGTCCGTCAGCTCGGAGCGGTACGCTTGATCCACCGGGAGAACCCAGCGCCCTTCGGGAGGTTCGCCGGCCGCGGAACGGGTGGCCAGGACATTCCGCCAGAACTCCTCGAGCGAGTGCGCTGCGGGCAGGACTCCCCCCATGCCGACGATCGCGATGCGATGCTGAGCGTCCACGACGCTGATGCTCCTGGGGTCGGGCGGTGGGGTTACGTGCGAGCCGGCGGGCGGGGATGAGGGACCGTTCACGCCTCGATGCGCTGGGGAAGCTGATTGCGGGCAAAGGCCTGGCGAAGCGATGGATCGATGATGTACTCGCATCGCGTCAGGCGCGCGATGAGCTGCTCGCCCGGGCCGATCCAGTCGATGTCAACCGTCAGCGCCAGTTCGCCGCGCCGCTCGATAAGGCAGTGAGCGGTCACCGCATCGCGGGGCCAGTTGCGGACGAACTGGCGGTACGATTCGAACGATGCGGGCAGGCAA
>JBGTFI010000300.1:0-3683 GCA_041747335.1 Phycisphaeraceae bacterium
CGCGCCCAGCGGCCGGACGATCCACGATCCCACGAGTAGGCGCGCGGAACCGTCGCGCGACGGACTTCATGACTCTCCCCCGCTCCCATCCTCCGGCCGTGGTCCTTCTCTCGGGCGGGCTCGACAGCGCCACGGTTCTGGCGATCGCCCGCGCGGAAGGTTACGCGTGTCACGCGCTGAGCTTCGACTACGGGCAGCGCCATCGCATCGAGCTTGAAGCCGCCGGGCGCGTGGCCCGCGCGATGGGGGTCGCCTCCCACCGGTGGATCACGATCGACCCGTCCGCGTTCGGACCTTCGGGGGAATCGGCGCTGATTGATCCGCGAATGACGGTCCCGAAGGACCGGGACGCCCAGGCCATGAGCGCCGACATCCCTGTCACCTACGTCCCGGCGCGCAACACGATCTTCCTGGCGTATGCCCTGGCCCTGGCGGAAGTGATCCAGAGCGGCGACATCTTCATCGGGGTGAATGCCGTGGATTACTCGGGCTACCCCGACTGCCGGCCGCAATACATCGCCGCTTTCGAGCGGATGGCCAACCTGGCCACCCGCGCCGGGGCCGAGGGGCGAAAGCTCACCGTCCGCGCTCCGTTGATCGACTGGTCGAAGACTCGGATCATCGAGCGCGGGCTGGAGCTGGGGGTGGATTACGCCCTGACGCACAGTTGCTACGATCCGACGCCGCGGGGCGCGCCGTGCGGGCGCTGCGACGCGTGCCTGCTGCGTCAGGAGGCCTTCAGGTCGCTCGGGCGCACCGATCCGACGCTCCAGCGATCATGATGGGGAAACCGCAGGAGGCATTGAACGCTCGTGGAACTTCCGATCGCCCAGGAAAGCTACCAACCTTCGCGCGAAGCCCTGGTTCGCGCGGTGAAGCGCGCGCGGATCATACTGGCACGTACGGCCGCGGAAGAGAACACGCTCGACCGGGCCACGCTGCTGGTGAACGCCGGGCGGCCGTCGATCGCCGCGATCAATCTGGCCGCGGAGCTGCACCTTGGCGAAGACGGTGATCCCGAGAGGCTCCTGGACGAGATCGACGCCCACTTTCAGGCGCTGGGCGGACGTTGCCTGCGACTTGAGTCAAGCGATCTGGGCTTTCCCGCAACGCTCGAGGCCGCCGCGAGGGCGCGCGGGTACGCGCCGCGCGAGTCGATCCTCTTCCTGCTTCAGGGTTACACGTCCGCGGAGCGTTCACCGGCGCCGATTCAGATCATCCCGGCGCGGGCGGCGTATGGACAACTAAGTGAACTGTTCCGCGCAGGCGCGCTGGAGGAGCCTGGCGGGGTCGATGCGGTGACGGCGGAGCACTGGGCGCGGACCCGCATCGACTTCCTTGACGAGGCGCGGCTGGATGTTTTCCTGGGGCGGCTGAACTCGCGGGCGGGCGGTTTCATCTCGCTTCTCTCGCTCGGGCAGATCGGGCTGATCGAGCACGTTTTCACGTTGCCGGAGCTTCGAGGGCAGGGTGTGGCCACGCGACTGATCGACCACGTCATCGAGATCTGCGAGCGCGCCCAGTTCGAGCAGGTGATCGTCACCATCGACGCCCATTCGGCGGCGCGTCCGCTCTTTGTACGCGTGGGGTTCCAGGAGGTGGCGCGCTACACGACTTGTGTTCGCCAGTAGGTCAGGCCTTGGCCTGACAGCTCCCGGCACTGCGGCCACAAACTGTCAGGCCGAGGCCTGACCTACAATGCTGATCTCATGACGGGATGAACATGATGCATCCGGCCAATCGATTCGGGATCGTTGTGAGGCTCCTCGCCGCCGCCGCTCTGGTCGTCAGCACATATCTGCTTTTTCTGGCGATGTCCGGAAGGACGACGGGTCTCGGATGCGGGGGCGGATCGGGCTGCTCGCAGGTGCTGGCCAGCCGATGGTCGAAGGTTCTGGGCACGCCGGTGTCGCTCTACGCGGTGGGTGTGTACGGTCTGATGACTCTCCTGCTGATCCTGCCGCCCCCGCCCCCGCCCCCGGGGGATGCGCCGCGGGAGCGACTGAACCAGCGCAGCGGTCTGCTGGCCCTTCTGGCCGCGGCGGCGATTGCGGGCGGTGTGTGGTTCACGGCGTTGCAGGTCGTGACGATCGGCGAGTTCTGCCGCTTCTGCATGGCCGCGCACCTGTGCGGCGGCCTCGCGAGCGCCGTGATCCTCTACCGCTGTGCGCGAAGCGCGTTCGTCGGCACGGTGCGTCGCGCACTCCTGGGCACGGCGCTGGTCGGCATGATGATGACCCTTCAGGTGATCTGGCCGACGCCGACCGCTCAGATTCTGCGCGGCGGATCGATGCGGGCTGCTGGGGATCAGTACGTCATCGAGGTCGGGCAGGGTGAGATTCGTCTGAACCCCTCTGAGCTTCCGATTATGGGCGCGCCCGATGCTAAGAGGCTCTTACTTCTGCTGTATGACTACACCTGCCCGCACTGCCGCCGGATGCACCAGTTTCTTCAGCAGGCCGAGCGCCGCTACGGTGAGCAACTGGGGGTGGTGATGCTCCCCATGCCGCTGGATGCGGACTGCAACCCCACGCTCGACCACACCGAACCTCGTCACGAACACGCCTGCGAGTACGCGGAACTCGCTTTGGCGGTGTGGCGCGCCGATCGCGGGCGGTATCACGACTTTGACCACTGGCTGAACGAAGGCGATGACCCGCCGGACGTGGGCGAGGCGCGGCGAAAGGCCGTGGAGATCATTGGCGAGCAGGCGCTGGCGCGGGCGCTGGCGGATGACTGGCCGCGATCGCAGATCGGGCGCAACGTCGGGCTGCACCAGGCGCTTTCAGCCGCGATGGGCGGGTCGGGGGGCCTGCCGCTGCTGCTTTCGGGAGGGGTGCTGGTGGCCGGTCGCACCCACGACGCTTCGGAGCTTTTCGCGGTGCTTGAAGCGGAACTTGGCCTGACGGTCGTGAATCCCGTGGAAAAGTCGAACCCTCCCCCCGCCGATGGCGCATTACAATGACCGCTCGCGGCGGCGCGACCGGTCCCAGGTGTCTTAGCTGCCCATCCCATCGACCCCATGAGGGAGCTTCGCCGTGCGACAACAACCCGTTGGCCCCGCCTTCCTCTGGACGATCCGGTTCCTCGCCGCCTCGGCCGGGGGCGTCAGCGGATACCTTCTTTATCAGTCGCTCACCGGCGCATCGGTGGCAGGGTGCGGTCCGGGTTCCGGGTGTTCACAGGTGCTTTCGAGCCGCTGGGCGTCGTTCTTCAATGTCCCGGTCAGTGCCGGGGGGCTGGCCGTCTACCTGAGCATCCTGATCGGGTCGTTCCTGGTTCCCGATCGCAACACGTGGGAGGTTCAGCGATTCGGGTGGGCATGGCTGCTGGGCGCAGCGGCCCTGGAGCTCGCAGCCGCGGGTTGGTTCATCGGGGTGCAGGCGATCGACCTAAAAGCCTGGTGCCCCTGGTGTCTGAGCGCCCACGCAGCCGGGGGCGCAGCCGCGATCATGGTCCTCCTTCGCGCGCCGATCTCGAACCGGTTTGATCCCGATCAGTTCCACACCAGCATCCGCCCCGGCCCGGCGGTGCAGGCGGTCATGGGCGGGGTGTTGGCGGCCACCGTGCTGGCCGCGGGGCAACTGGTCTACATTCCCAGCGGCCTGGGCATCTCGCAGGAGCTTCTGGTCGCTCAGGATGGTCCGCAGGTGGCGCCCGCTCCCGCACCTGCTCCGGCGTCG
>JBGTFI010000301.1:0-1658 GCA_041747335.1 Phycisphaeraceae bacterium
GCGGCTCACGGGTCTGCTGCCGCGCCTGGCCGTGCGGGCGCGGGCGGCGGGCGCCGGGGGGGATTGGCCTGGGAAAGTGTGGGATGCGCTCCAGGCTTCGTGCGCGGTGGCGGACCATCACGATCGTTGCGTTCGGTGGGAGGTCAACCGCATCGCGCGGGCGCTGGGGGGGCTGGATGTGAAGCCGGTTCTGCTCAAGGGCGCGGCGTACATTCTGGGGGGGCTTGCGCCGGCGCGGGGTCGGATCGTGAGCGACGTGGACATTCTCGTGCCGAAGGTGAAGCTGCGCGCGGTGGAGCAGGCGCTGACGGATCACGGGTGGGAGCACATTCATCTGGATGCGTACGATCAGCGTTATTACCGGCAGTGGATGCACGAGCTTCCGCCGCTGCGTCATCGGCTGCGCAGGACGGTGATCGACGTGCATCACACAATTCTGCCGGAATCGGGGCGTCTTCGGCCTGACCCGCACAAACTGATACAGCGCGCCCGCCCCGTTCCAGGAGAGGAGCGGGTGATGATGCTGTGTCCGCAGGACATGGTGCTTCACTCGGCGGCGCACTTTTTTGAGGATGGTGAGCTTTCCGGGGGGCTGCGGGATCTGATGGACATCCGGGATCTGCTGGAACATTTCGGGGTCAGCGAACGGGGATTCTGGGATGGCCTGGTGCCGCGCGCCAAGGAGCTGGATCTTCACCGGCCGCTCTTCTATGCGCTGCGTCTGGCGCGGAGGTTGATGGGCGCGGAGATTCCGCCGGGGGTGCGTGCGGCGGCGGAGGTGTACGGTCCGGTCTGGCCGATCGCGCCGGTGATGGACGGACTAACGCGGCGGGCGCTGGCGGTCGAGCGCGAAGGGCGAGTGGAGGCGGGGGTTCACGTGTCACGGTTTCTGCTCTATTGCAGGGCACACTACCTGCGCATGCCGCCGTTACTGCTGGTTCGTCATCTCTCGCGCAAGGCAACGCGACGGTGGTTTGAGACGCAGGAGCCGGAGGATCATCAGAAGGAGGGGTAGCGGTGATCGCGACGAATGTCGAATGACGAATGCACGAATGCACGAATGGGCGCATGCACATAGCGCGGCCACTGCGCTTGGCCGCAACCAAAGGGGAGAAAGAAGGACCGGTGGGGCGGGCGTCTCGCCCGCCGTCAGGCCGAAGGCCTGAATAGGCAACACATTGCGACAGATCCTCGGTGGGAATTTGCGGCTTCGCCGCAATGGCGGGCGAGACGCCCGCCCCACTGTCCAAATGTATTCGTCAGGAAAACCTTGTCATGGTCGATTCCGGGTTGGCCGGCGCGGGGTGAGGGGGTCAGCGGTGCGACGCGCGCTTTCGTGCATCTCCCACAGCCGCGCGTACTTGAGTTGCACGCTCACCGCCGCTTTCTGCGCCACCATCAGGCCGAAGGCGCCGTCGAGGAAGGCTCCTTTAAGGAGATAGAACTTTATAAAAGCGCCGATCGGCCGCAGGAGCAGGCCGGGGTATCCAACGCGTTTTCCGGCCTCGTACATTTCCCGGGCCAGGGCGTCGGTGCGCTGGGCGTAGCGTGGGCCGTCGAAGTAGTCGCTCCAGTCGCGGACCATGCGTTTGTGGAGGATCGCCCCCCGGAGTCGGCCGACCTCGCCCTGCGTCGGCTCCGGCCTATCGTGCACCAAC
>JBGTFI010000302.1:0-4832 GCA_041747335.1 Phycisphaeraceae bacterium
GCCGTCGTCTCAAACCCCACCGCCGCGAAGACCACTTCCCGCCCCGGCCGCGCCTCGGCCAGCTTGAGCGCGTCGAGCGCGCTGTAGACCACCTTCACTTCCGCCCCGTTCGCCCGCGCCTCCTCAAGACTTCCCCGCGCCCCCGGTACGCGCAGCATGTCGCCATAGGTGCATACGGCCACGTCGTGCTCGACCGCCAGCTCGATCAGCGCATCGATCTCCCCCTGCGCTGTCACGCACACCGGGCAGCCCGGCCCGCTCAGCAGCGTCACGTTCTGCGGCATCAGGCTGTGCAGCCCGCACCTGAACGCGCTCATGGTGTGCGTCCCGCACACCTCCATGAACCGCAGCGCGCGCCCGGCCCGCGCCGCGGCCGCATTCAGCCGCGCAAGCGAATCACGAACCTGTTCCGAGCGTGAAGTCACCGCAGCACCTCCCTCGATTCGTCTGTCACCGTCCGCTCTTCCAGATCCTCGAGCACGCCCCACGTCCGCGCCGCCTGCTCGGTTTCGAGCGTCTGGATCGCGAACCCCGCGTGCATCAGCACCCATCCCCCCGCGCGCACGCCCGGCGTCAGCAGCGTGCAGATGCGCACACGGTTGCCGTGCAGCTCCACCACCGCCTCGTCGGCGTCCACCTCGATCACTTTTCCAGGCACCGCCAGGCACATCACAACACCTCCCCCCCGGAAGTGCGTAGGTCAGGCCTTGGCCTGACATGAACGTCCATCGGCCGACCCACTGTCAGACCATGGCCTGACCTACTGGACGCTTTCAGCACAGTGTTCCACGCGATAAGTGCCTGTCCCAGCGCGATTCCCCCATCGTTGGGCGGCACGAGGCGATGCCGAAGCACACGGATGCCCTCGCGCTCCAGCTCGGCCGACAGTCGCTTCGTGAGTCCTTCATTGCAGAACACACCGCCCGAAAGAGCGGCCGCGCACAGCCCCAGTCTCGCCGCCCACAAGCGCACGTCCGCCGCCCACGCGCGGGCAAGCTGGTCATGAAACAGGGCAGCCAACTCCACGACCGGCGCTCCCGCCGCTCGTCCAGCGACGATCCTTCGCACCAGCGGTGAAAGGTCAACCTGCTTCCCATCGGCGCTCAGGTCAAAGAGCGCCGTGTCGTCGTCCGCTAATGAGTCAATGCCCCACGCGGCCGATTCGAGCGCCATCGCCGCTTCCGCTTCGTGGCGATTCCTTTCGCAAAGCCCCAGCAGCGCCGCGACGCCGTCAAACACCCGCCCGGCCGCGGTGCTCGTCGTGCAGTGCGTCCCCCGGCGGATCATCGTCGTCAGCATCCGACGCTCACCTTCATCCGGCACCAGCGCGTGCGCCGCGGGGTGTTTGTCGAAGTCATCGCCGTACGCCTGGTGCAGCAGCGCCAGCCCGCACCTTCGCGTATCCCGAGCCGCCGCATCCCCCCCCGGAAGGCGCAGCGGCCGAAGATGCGCAAGCCTCACGAAATCGTTCGCATCGGCGAGCAGAAGCTCCCCGCCCCAGCTCGTCCCGTCCAGCCCGTACCCCACCCCATCGCACACCACCGCCAGCACCGGCCCACTCTCACCATGTTCAGCCAGCACCGCCGCCGCGTGTGCGTGATGATGCTGCACGCCCACCAGCGGCACGCGCAGCTCCTCGGCCAGCACCCGCGCATAGGCCGTGCTCAGATACACCGGATGAAGGTCGTGCGCGATCCACTCTGGCCGCACATCCATCAGGTCCATCAGGTCCCGGATCGCCTTGCGAAACCCCTCGAACGCCAGCGGGTGCGTCAGATCGCCCAGGTGCTGGCTCAGAATCACCTCCCCGCCGCGCATCACCGCGACGGAGTTCTTGAGCTCTCCCCCGACGCACAGGCCATCCCCCGATTCCGGGTGCCACTGGCGGCTTGCCCGCCAGTGCTCCCGCGGCAGATGGATGGAAGCCGGCACCTCGCCGCGTGAGCGGCGGATGGGAAGCGGCGGCTCGGCGTGGCCCATATCGACCCACACCGAATCATCCACGCACCGCTCGATCGGCCGATCGTGCCACAGGATCGCATCGGACAACCCGCCGATGCGGCGAACCGCGTCGTCGTTGTCGATCACCAGCGGCTCATCGCTGACGTTCCCGCTGGTCATCACCAGCACATCCGGGGCCGCTGCTTCCAACAGCAGATGCTGTATCGGCGTATAGGGCAGCATCACCCCCAGCCGATGACTCCCCGGCGCGACTTCCGCACACACACTTGCCGTTCTTATCCGAGGGGCCAGCACGATCGGACACGCCGGGGAGCGCATGAGCGCTTTCGCCTGGTCGCTCAGTTCGACCAGCCCTTCCGCCACCTCCATCGACCGCGCCATCACCGCGAACGGCTTGGCATCGCGATGTTTCAGTCCCCGCAGCCGCCGCACCGCGGCCGGGTCGTCCGCCCGCACCGCCAGGTGAAAACCCCCGATCCCCTTGATCGCCACGATCTTCCCATCGCCGAGCATCACCGCCGCCCGCCGGATAGGATCGCCATCGAGCCGATCGCCCTTCGAGTTCACCAGCTCCACATGCGGCCCACACCCATGACACGCGATCGGCTGGGCGTGAAACCGCCTGTCCAGCGGGTTCTCATATTCCTCCCGGCAGGGGTCGCACATGGTGAACCCAGCCATCGTCGTGTTCGGCCGATCGTACGGCACCGAGCGGATGATGCTGTACCGCGGCCCGCAGTGCGTGCAGTTGATCAGCCCATACCCGTGCCGCCGGTCGCCCCCGTCGAGCATCTCCCGCAGGCAATCGGCGCACACCGCCGCATCGGGCGTCACCCCGGCCCGCACCGGCCCGCCTGCGTCGCTCAGGTCAATATGAAACCCGCGCTCGCCCTCGATGGGCGGCAGCGGGGTGCAGTCGGCCAGTTCGATCAAAGCCAGGGACGGGCGCTCGTTGTGAAGAGCCTGTGCGAACTTTCCCAAATCCTGCGCCCGCCCCTGGACCTCCACCGTTACCCCCGACCGGTCGTTGCGGACCCATCCGCTCAGGCCGTGACGGGTTGCGATCCTGAACACGAACGGCCGAAAACCGACACCCTGCACGCGGCCCTTCACAAGCCAGCGTCGACGCTCGGTTTCGCACAGGCAGGAGACGGCAGGGTTCATCGGACCCACTTTCAGGAGTCACTGATCCGATGATATCATCCCGCCCCCCTCGTGTAAAGATGGATGAGTGCGAAAATCGAGAAAAATTCCCCAGCCCTCCGCGCCCCCTACTGCGGCCCCGGCGGGGCCGAAAATCACGATCGACTTATAAAATATGCACTTATAGAGATGCGCTCCCCCGTCACTCCTCCGCCTTCTCGATCAGCGGCACATCAAACTGCGGCCAGAGCACCCAATCCCCCTCCATGATCTGCGCGATGTTCTCGGCGGGTGGAGTGGATTGGTACTGTCCCGCACGGAGCGGATCGGGCCTGCCATCCTCATCCAGGGGCGCCCGGCCGCCGTCATCATCCCCATCGACGCCGACGCTGTAGACCAGCGGCTGCCCTTCATGCACCCGGTACTTCACCAGCTCGCCCGTCATGGGATCGCGCGGCACGGCCGGCAGGTAGCCGGGCGTCAGATCGTCCAGCGACCCCGGCCAGTCGCCGTGCTCGCGGCGGTAGAGTTCCAGGGCGATGCCGGTGAGCAGGCCATCCTGAGCGGCGTCGAGCCTTGCGACTTTAAGTTGAACGCCATGGAGGTCTGGAATGAGTGCCCAAAGCACCCAGAAGGCTGGATCATTCATCAGCCGGTCAAAGATGGGATCGGAGCGGGACGTCGATTCCTCCCCGAGGGGTTGCGCCCAGTGCGCCTTATAGAGAGCGTAAATCTGATTGGTCATCTGGACAACTTCATCGCGCGATGCGGTGCGCGCCAGTGCGATGGGGGCGGCCGCGGCGGCGGCATATTCCTTGAGGACATCTGCTTCGCTCGCGTCCGACCTCAGCGTAAGCATCTCCCTCATGCCGGACCAGGTAATACGACCATCCCCATCTCCGTCATCCGTATAGACTCGTTGTATCAGGTCGAGGATCATGGCGCGTTCGCCGAGGTGCGATTCTCGCACGAAGCTTGCCGCGTCGAAGCGGGAGATTTCGTGGGCAAGATCGCGCCACTGTTCATTCGAGAGGATTTCCGGGTGAGTCTCCAGGATCATGGATGTGTTCGAGATCGCCAGCGCCTGGATGGAGGTGCCGACCAGCGCTTCAATCAGAAACGGATGCTCTTCGCACTGCCTGGCGATTCCAAGGATCGCACGGGTATTAGCCACGACGGTCGCCCCATCCTTGCCTGCCGCCGCGCGCAACGCGTCGTACCCGAGGACTCGCGCGTGCCTTCTGAGTATGCCCAGCAATGGGAACTGAACGGCGATCAGGGAATCCTCGATAAGCGACGATTCGGTCTGTGCATTCGCCTCGGTCGTGGAATTGGCATTCGTCCGCAGCACAAAACCCACCCCCCGAAGCTTCGACGCTTCACGGACTCGGGCGATGGCATCCTGATGTTCGAGAAGCCATCGCTCCAACACCGGCCAGGCCTCGTGACCCGGCACGAGGGCCTTGCCCATCCTGACCTTTCGCAGGGCCTCTCCCCAGAATGCATCGCTGTCAAAATCCCAGAGCTCCAGCTCCTCCCACGCCTTTTCATACACCGGCCACGCCCGCTGATCCTCCGGGACCGCGGCCGCCCGTGCGTTGATCATCGCCAGGTAATCGACGCTGGGGCTGGGTGTGCCTGACACGAAGTAGACCCACAGCCCGGCGTAGCACACCACCAACGCCGCCGTGAACCACACCATCGCCCGCCACGCGTGCCACGCCCGC
>JBGTFI010000303.1:0-5004 GCA_041747335.1 Phycisphaeraceae bacterium
TCCCCCACCGCCGCCGCCAACAGCCCCAGCCCGGACAGCGAGATGTTCGACGGGCGGACGGCCGTCATCACCAGCCTGGGCCAACGCATCCCCATCGCGGACGTCGTCCCCGTCTTCGCCTGCTCGGCCGCCAGCCCCGACGCCGACCGCACGCTCGCCAACGACATCCAATGCTCGATCTTCCGCATCCGCACGCCCGGCGGCGAGATGTACACCCTCCCGATCACCCAGATCGTGGGGATCCACTCCATGACCGACGCCCTGGCCGAAAAACTCGAGGCCGCCGCCGAGAAGAAGGACGAGGACAAGGACGGCGAGAAGATGCCCTTCGGCTTCGCCGCCTACACCTCCCTGGCCCAGGCCGAGGCCCAGGGCGCCAACGACGACGCGGCCACCCCCCCGGAACAAGCCTCCGACGACTGAGCCCCCGAAGCGGCGGCTAGGTAGGGCGGCACTCCGTGCCGACTCCCCCTCCCGTGACGCCCGCGATGCCATCGCGGGATTCCCAATCCCCTCCCCGTCCCCCGGCCCCAACGGGGCCGACGGCTGTCGCAACGGGTGAAGCGCAGCGCAACCCGTTGAAAGCCAGCCCCCCGACCCTCCTCGCCCCGATGGGGCGAAGGAAGGAAGCCTCGCGATTTACGAATCACTTCGGATCCCAATCATGCCACGAAACTCGCTCGCACTCCACCGGTGATGAAGAAACCAGCCTGACCCGTTGAAACTGAACCCCGCGCGGCAGGTCGTCAGGGAAAATAAATTTGAGGTAGGTTTCCTTACCGGCAGCCTGCCCCAAGCTCACAGATGAATAGACATCATCGCCAGCGGTATGAAGTTCAGCGGTCATTCGGATCTCTTCGCCCCCGATCCGGATCATCTCCCACGGCGGTTCGACCTCCCAATCAGCCGCCAGTTTGATCCGAACGTCGAAACTCGCTCGGTGACTGCGAATCGGAGGGTCGATCAGAAAAAAATCCCCCGCAGGCGAGATCGTCACACCTCTCGCGATCACACCTTCACTCGGCCCGGTGTTTCGCGAACACCCCGACATCGCCATGGTGGCGGACAGGAGCAGGATGGTCAGGAATTTTGTCATTTCAGAAAAAGCGCCGAGCCGCCCGCTCACGCGCGACGCCCACAGGCCCTCTCGAAGAATATCTCACTCGCGTCCTTGTTCACCCCTCCGATGTTTCCTTCCCCGGCCGCGCCATCTGAATCTTCAGCACCAACCAGGCCAACGAAAACGGGCCCACCCAGTAGGCCACGACGGGGACGATCGATCCAGCACGCACCACGCGATCGCCGATCACTGCGAACAAGCCCGCGAACTCGATCGCACCCGCCAGCGAAATGACCCCCAAGGCCCCGCAGAACAGGACGCAGAACTCGGCCGCCGAATCCGCGATCCCTTTCGCCAACCCGGCAAGCACCAACACCATGATCGCCGCGACGACGGCGCACACGGTCTCAGTGACCAAGACAGAAAAGAACCACGAAGCCCAAACCGCGAACACGGCATACAGCAGCGTGGGCGCGGCCAGCAGCACAAGCCCAAACATCTCGGCGTCGCGAAGTTCTCGTTTCAGCCTTGCCAATGTTCGAACGCTCACTCTCGTTGTTCGATGTGGTGGGGCAGGATAGCCACGAACTTTGTCATCTCAGGTCGTTTTCGATCCATGGGGCCTTCGGAGGATACCCCTAAAGCATGCCGCCGACGCCTGAACCCCGCGCGAGACCCACAGACCTAGAAAGCATCCTTTCTCAGTGGCAAGGTCACGCCCACGATGGGTCCTCGAATCGTGGGATTCCCATGCTCCCTCCCCCCGGCCCCGACGGGGCCGACGGTTGTCGCAACGGGTGAAGCGCAGCGCAACCCGTTGAAACCAAGCCCACCAACCCCTCCTCGCCCAGGCGGGGCGAAGGAAGCACCGCGAGCCCAACTGCCGTATCAACTCTCAAAACTGGTTGCCGCCCGTCCACCCAGGTCTCACGGCGACACCAGTGGTCACCGTGCCGACCGCCGCCGACCTGTTCGGCGTGCCCGCCCCGACCTCCCGCAAGGCCACCGAGATCCTCGAGGTCGCGGGGATTCTGCGGGAGACCAGCGGCAAGCAGCGGCAACCAGCGGCAACCAGCGGGACCGGATGTCGCGTACGAGGGGTAGTTAAGAATTCTGATGGAACGGCAGAGCGGTTTCGGGTATCTTCCCGGTCACGCCGTAGTGATCAGAGTGATTCAAGAGTTTTCAGCACACGGGGAAGCCGTTCGCGAATCCTGGTTCTCATCAGCACAACACCCTCCACAAGATCGAGCTGGGCAAACAACTGATCGAGGCGATGTCGAACGGCCGCGTCATCACCCGCAGAATGATCGGTTTGCAGCTTCATGATTTCAAAGGCTGCGCCGGATTGCACTGCCGGGTTTCTGTATGGCAATGGCAATCTGTCCCAAGGCGAAACCTCCCCAGCAACAACCCGAAAAGAGTCGGTTTTCGCTATTTCACCAAAGACGATCTCTCTACACTCCTGAATTACAATGCGCACGCCCGCTTGCCGGGATCTGATCTCAAGGGACAGCTCCAAGAACTTCGCCCCCTGATCTCCCGCGTCCTTGAACTCTTGCAGCTCATCCATCGCTCTTTCAAGCTGAAGTGCGTTATCTTTAAAGCCTTCCACCAGCACCTTCTCTGCAGCCAGGCTCTCCAGGCCCCGCCAGAGTCGATCCGCATCTAGATCGACTGCGGCGATGGCCTCAGGAGACATGCCGAGCAAAACATAGGCATTCTGTCGGGCAGTCGCCTCGACTCTCGCAAGATTAGCTTGACCTGGGAGGTTCGCATGAACAGGAAGCGACCTGCCCCATCCATGAGTGAGCGCAAGTAATACGACGATTTTCAAATACATGAGCGATGACACAACGAGCACTCCTATCTGTTTAAATTAATATCACAAGCACGCACGTGTATTCGTGTCAGCATAGTATATTTACAAGTCGATGGCACAGAAAATTTTATTTTAAACACGAAACAAGTTGACCAAAATCATGCCAAGATTAATAATAAATGCCCACGCAAATGTCATTGAAGCAGCCAAGAACAGATACGCGAATACCTTAAGTAAAATTGAGTACCTCTTCATGAAGTGCGGTGGTTTTATATAAAAACCAATCGCAAAGACCACGAACTGCAAGGCAATGAGAGAACTTTGCGCAACAGCACGCCATCCAGACGGCGCGGGCATCCCGAACTCATCCCACGGACTCAAGACATAAACACCGAACAATAGCGCAGCGAGCGGAGATGAAGCCCAAATCCACCATGCAAAGCGTGAGTGTTCGTCTGATACCTTCATGACTTCACTTCGCCCCGAATCTGTCTTGGATTCAAAAATACCTATACGATCAACTCTTTCTTCAGTCCGGCGGCCACAACTGGATGACCGACCCGTCTTTATCCTCGATCCAAATCCGCTTGGTATCGAAATCCCACGCTGGCTCTGCAGGAACCCGATGCTCCTTCAGATAATCGACATACTCGATGAGAGCCGCGTCTTTCTCTGCGCCGGAAGCACCAAAGATTTCAAGAACAGCGAGACAGTCATCGATGTCTACGAGCATCCCGCTGAGTGGTCTGTAGTACTTTTTCCGAGAGAAAATCCACTTCGAGCCCATCTCGATCCAGTCAGGACCATCCTCCTCGGGGTGCCTGTACATCGGCTCCGCCCTCGTTTCAAAGAAGAGCAAGTAGCGGGGCGCTTTTCCGATCCAATACGCTCTCACCGACCACCCACTATTCAAGTCGAGCTGGGCGGAGACGGTACCGGTGCTTTGCAAACTGTGCAGGAGGAGGAGTATGGAGATCAAAAACATCGTGCTGCCTCCGACTCGTTCCGGGCGTCCGTCAGCCAATAGGGCGCCACGCCAACCCGCCCGTACCACGGAGCCAGATCCACCACCCGAGACGACTCCAGCGGCGAACCGGTGCGCACTCAATATGCCCGATCGAGGGGTTGAACGCAAACCAATGCCTCGGCACTTGCGTTCTCCCGGCGTGCGGCCGGGCTAAAACCCCCAAACGAATCCCCGCCCCCGCCCCGCCCGAACCCCCATCCCGCGGGTTCAGATCGGAATAAATCCGGGCCGCCGTTCGTCTCATAGAGTCTGACCTCCCCCACGCCGCCGCCGCGACCGCGCAGGAGCCCGCGGCCCGAACAGCCGGAGTCCCTTCCCGTGCGCACACTCATCGCCATCCCGGTCTTCAACGAGGCCCCCACCGTCGAGCAGGTGCTCCGCACGGTGCGCGGGTATCACCCCAATATCCTCGTCATCGACGACGGCTCCTCCGACGACACCCCCACCATCCTCGACCGGCTCCGCCCGGAACTCGGCTTCGACCTGATCCGGCACGAGGCCAACGCCGGCTACGGCCGGGCCATGCGCGAGGCCTTCGCCCGGGCTCACCGCGACGGGTACGACTGGGTCATCACCATGGACTGCGACGAGCAGCACGAGCCCGCGTCCATCCCCGATTTCCTCGAAGCCGCCGCCAGGGACGACCTCGACATCGTCTCCGGCTCGCGGTACCTCGACGAGCGCTTCGCCGCCGACCGCCCGCCGGAGGACCGGCGCGCCATCAACGCCACCCTGACCCGCGAGATCAACGAGCGACTGGGCCTGAAACTCACCGACGCCTTCTGCGGCTTCAAGGCCCACCGCGTCGGCGCCATGCGCCGCCTGCACCTGACCGACGACGGCTACGCCTTCCCCATGCAGCTCTGGGCCGAGGTCGGCTCCAAGGGCCTGCGCGTCGGCGAGATCCCCGTCCGCCTGATCTATAACGACCTCAACCGCTCCTTCGGCGGCGGGCTGGACATCCCCACCGCCCGCCTGCGCCACTACCGCGAAGTCCTCGACGAAGCCATCGCCCGCAACGCCCAGCCCGCCTGCTGCCGCGGATGCCGGTGTGACGGCTGACCGGCCGACCATCACGCTCCGCCCGGACCCCGT
>JBGTFI010000304.1:0-1825 GCA_041747335.1 Phycisphaeraceae bacterium
CCAGATAGAAACGCTTGCGCAGAGCGTTCTGGGAGAGCGACCACGGCGCGAGCATCCCGCACGGCCGAATCAGGTACGGCTTGCCCGCGCGCCGCGCCTCCCGCGCCGCGGCGTGCTCCACCGCCAGCCACACCCCGTGAATATGCACCAGGTCCGCCTGCGCCACCGCTTCGGCCATCACCCGCCCCAGATCGCGGTGCCGCGCGCTTTTCCCGACCGGGCCGACCATCCGGACATCGGCCCCGAACGCCTCAAGCTGATCGATGAGCGTCCGGTTGAACCCCGGCCGGTAGGCCGAGACGATCGTGATCGCCAGCCCGTGCGCAAGCTGACCCTTGACCAGCCCGAACAGGGCGTTGGGGGGACCGCCCGACCACGGATCCATGCCCTTGATGGCGTGTAGGATGCGCATGAGGCAAGAGTCTAACGCGATCGGCCGATATCAGATGCAACCGCTTCGGCTTGCCGATCTCTCCGGGGCTGGGAGCCGCCCCGTTGAGTGAATCGAGTACTCCATTGTGGCTTACTTTCCTGGGAGACATCGCCTGCCCTCACGATCTGTTGCCCCGGATTGAGGGCGTCGGACCCGTCGAAGCGGATCTCACGATCGTAAACCTCGAAGGGGGCCTCTGCCCCCCGCAGGACATGGCCGCGGTCTTCGCCCTCAAGAAAAAGCCCTACACGCTCTACAACAGCGATCGGGTCCTGCCCGTTCTCAAGAACTGGGGCGTGCGCCTCGCGTCGCTGGCGAACAACCACATCCTCGACCTCGGCCAGCCCCCCTCCCACACCCGCCGGGTGCTGGCTGAGGCGGGCATCGCCTCCCTGGGTGCGGGAGATGATGCCGCCGAGGCCGGCGCCCCGGCCGTTCTCACGCAGGGCGACACGAAGCTGGCGTTCCTGGCCTTCGGGTGGGAAGTCATCGAGTGCCCCCCGCCGGGCGAAACCAGCGCGGGCGTCAACCCGCTTCGGCCCGATCACGTGCTTGCCTCCATCGCCCGCCTGCGACAGGCCCAGCCCGATGCCCCGATCATCGCCCTGATGCACTGGGATTACGAGCTGGAAAAATACCCCATGCCCGCCCAGCGCCAGCTCGCCATCGCCATGATCGACGCCGGGGCCGCGGCCGTCATCGGCCACCACCCCCACTGCGCCCAGGGAGTCGAGTACCATCGCGGCAGGCCGATCGCATACAGCCTCGGCAACTGGTTCCTGCCCGAAGGCGACTTCTTCGGCCAACCCGTGCGTTTCCCCGATTACGCCCGCCGCCAGCTCGCCTTCCGCTGGAGGCTGGACACCCACGAAGCTCAGTGCCGCTGGTACGACTACGACCCGGCCGACCACGTCATCCGTTTCGTCACCGAGGAAGTCGCCGCATCCGGCGAACTCACGCGCGAGCTGACCCCCTTCGCCGGGATGCCGCACGAAGAGTACGTGAAGTGGTTCGCCGCCCACCGCGTCAAACGCAAGGGGCTGCCGATCTACCGCGACTACCGCCACACCCGCCGAAACGCCCTGCGCGACACTTGGCTGGCGCTGCGCGGGTGGGGGGTAAGGAAGGCGCGGGGGTGAGCGCGATCGAGTATTCTCCCCTCATGCTCCACCAGCTCGAATACCACTGTGGAAACGCCGGCTACGTTGACCCTTCGGCGGGAAATGTGCGTGCGACCGATCCACGGATTGCCCTGTCGGACACGCACATTCGTATCGCCATGGATGCAACCGGCGAGTCAGAGGGGCCGGTCGTGGAGTCCGCGTCTACGAGCGCGAAGGCGGTTGTATTTGGTCATGCTTTGTTCGGGGGGGGGGGGGGGGGGGGGGGAGA
>JBGTFI010000305.1:0-8207 GCA_041747335.1 Phycisphaeraceae bacterium
GCGGCCGCGCGCTCAGCGTCGTCGTGCGCCTCGGCCAGGATCGACCTCACGCGCCGCGAGATCGCCGCCGCGTTCAGCCCCGCCTCCGCGAGCTGGTTGGCCCTGCTGTCCTGATACAGCCACCCTTCGGGCATCGCCTGGCGATACACGTTGGTCGTGGGCAGCTTGCGATCATTGCACGCTTCGAGCACCGCCGCCCCGAATCCCCCGACGATCGAGTGGTCCTCGACGGTCAGGATCGGAACCCCGGTGGTCACCAGCGACTCAATCAGCTCGATGTCCACCGGTTTGGCGAAGCGCGCATCGTAGACCGCGACGCGGTAGCCCTGCGCCCCGAGTTCCTCGGCGGCGCGCAGGGCCTCGTAGACGAGGATGCCGTAGGCGAGGATCGCAAGGTCCGGCTGATCTGTCCCCGTCGCGCCGGCGTGCCCGTTGCGTCCGTTGCGCGGAACCTCGGTCATCACCGGCGAAGCGGGCACGTTGTCGCGCGGATAGCGGACGAACGAGGCGCCGCGCTCGTACTGCGCCATGAACGCCAGCGCCGCGCGCAGGTTTGGTTCATCCGCAGCGGCCAGCAGCGCCGCCTCCGGGAAGACGCGGAACATGGCGATATCCATGAACCCGTGATGCACCGCGCCGTCCCCGCCGACGTACCCCGCGCGATCCATGCACACGCGCACCGGCAGGCCCTGGAGGGCGACCTCCTGGAACACCTGATCCAGCGCCCGCTGAGCGAACGTCGAGTAGACGGCGAAGAACGGCTTGACGCCCACCTTCGCCATGCCCGCGCACATGTCCATCGCGTGGCTTTCGCAGATGCCCGTATCCAGCGTGCGATCCGGGAACGCGGCCATCACCTTGTTCAGACCCGTCCCGTCCGGCATCGCGGCCGTGACGGCGAACACTTTCTCATCGCGCTCCATCAGCGCGATCAGGGCGTCCGCGTAAGCGGTCGTGAACGACCGCCCGGACTTCTTCAGCTCCACCCGGCAGCCCTCGACGACGAAGGGTTTGGGTGAGTGAAACGTCGTCGGATCGCCCGTGGAGAAGTCGAAGCCCTTGCCTTTGACGGTCTTGCAGTGAAGAAGCACCGGACGATCGACATCGCGCACTTCGCGGAGCATGTCCACCAGCGTCGCGATGTCGTGCCCGTCGATCGGTCCGACGCACACCAGCCCGAACTGCTCGAACATGTGCCCGGTGAGGATGGCGTCCTTCATCATCTCCCCGGCGCGGTGATAGAAGTCCTCGATGGCTTCTCCGCCGGGCAACCGCTCAAGCACCTTGCGGGCGCGCTTCTTGAAGCTCCCGTAGACGTGGCTGACGCGCATGCGGTCGAAGTAATACGCCAAGGCCCCCTGCGGCTTGGCGATGGACATCCCGTTGTCGTTGAGGACCACCAGGAACTGCCGCTTGAGCGTGCCCGCGTTGTTGAGCCCCTCCATCGCCACCCCGTTGACGATCGACGCATCACCCACCAGCGCGACCACCCGCCGGTCACTCTGCCCCATCAGACTGTCGCCCCTGGCCATGCCCACGGCCGTGGAAATCGCCGTCCCCGCGTGCCCGACGCTGAAAAGGTCGTAGCTCGACTCGCGGGGTTCGGGGAACCCGGCCATCCCGCCCTTCTGACGGAGTTTGGGAAGCAGCGGGAGGCGGCCGGTGAGGAGCTTATGCGGATAGCACTGGTGTCCGACATCGAACAGCAGCCGGTCGTGCCCGAAGTCAAAGACGTAATGCAGAGCGATGGTCAGCTCGACGACCCCCAGGTTCGGCGCCAGGTGCCCGCCGGTGGTGGCGACCTGGTCGCAGATCGCCTGGCGGATCTCCTGGGCAAGCTGGGGAAGCTGGTCAAGCGTCAGGGCCTTGAGGTCGGCCGGTCCTTGAATCCCAGGAAGCAGCGCCGCCGGGGGAGCGGCATCGCCGGGAGATGGGGTGCTGCCGCCGAATGAATTGGGAGTCTGAGACATCGCGATGCGATTCCGGGGGGATCCCCATCAGGGGGACACCCGATGGGTCAGAGTCTTGACGTCGTGCGAATCCACCGCACCGCCTTGCCTTTGGCGGATCGGCGGACCGGCGGGCGTCGAACCGTTCGTGTCGCCTTCTTAGTCATGTCGTACACGTCCCG
The DNA here is from genome assembly GCA_041747335.1 of Phycisphaeraceae bacterium. Lineage (GTDB taxonomy): Bacteria > Planctomycetota > Phycisphaerae > Phycisphaerales > Phycisphaeraceae > JBGTFI01. The sequence continues at coordinate 2,132 of JBGTFI010000305.1, forward strand.
CGGGACAGAACCCCTGAACAGCGCTCATCATAGGGCCGCTACTTCGTCCTGACCGCCATGTAATCGCACAATTCCCGCAACGGTCCAGCGGCCACGCCCAGACATTCTAACGCATTGCTCGCCTCCCGGCGCAGCCGCTCGACCTGATCACGGGATTCCTCGATCCCAAGAACCCCCGGATAGGTCAGCTTTCCTTGCTGCTGGTCCTTCCCCGCCGCCTTCCCCAGCGCCTCGGAGGTCTGGGTGACATCGAGGAGGTCGTCCACCACCTGAAACATCAGCCCGATGGCGCGGGCGTAGGCGCTGATCGCCTCCAGCCTGGCCTCATCCGCCCCCCCGCACATCGCACCCATGCGGCACGCGGCCAGGATCAGCGCCCCCGTCTTGTGGTGGTGAATGGTCCGTAGCCGCTCGATTTTGGGCGTTTGCGGGTCAAAATCGGGGAGGGTGTCGTAGACCTGCCCGGCGATCATGTCGTTGGTCGCGGCCGCCAGTTCGAGAGTGATTCGGGCGGCCAGCTCCGCCGGCTGAAGCTCCCTGGCGATCAACTCGAACGCCAGACCCGTCAGGGCGTCCCCGGCGAGGATCGCCATCGCCTCGCTGGTGTGGCGATGAAGCGTCGGCCGGCCGCGGCGAAGATCGTCATCATCCATGGCGGGAAGGTCATCGTGGATGAGGGAAAAGCAGTGGATCATCTCGATGGCGGCGGCCGGGGCGGCGGCCACCTGGATGGCCTGCTCAGCCGGGATGCCCACCGCTTCGCAGCTACGGAAGGTCAGGATCGGCCTGAGGCGCTTGCCGCCGCTGAGCAGGGAATAGCGGATCGCCTCGCGGAGGTTGGCCGGGAGGGGGCGCGACTCGATGAACCGTGCCATCGCGCGGTCCACCGCCTGGACAAGGGCGGCCTGGGGCAATGTGGCGGGAGAAGGCGCGGCGGGCATGAACAGGCTCACGGACAAAGCCGCCCCGGAAGCGATGGGGAGTGGGAGGCCTCCTGAACGAGGCGCTTATCTTAGTTTGAAGTGACGGACGACTCAAAACCGGCGTGTCACCGCGAGTGACCGGGGCTAAGCCTCACACCGTCGCCATGCGGGCTTCGGGGAAGGTGATGAGCTTTTCGTCCTCGCACAGGTCCGCGACGGAGTTGACGATCAGGTCCGGCTGGTAGGCGTAGTGGCGCAGGTCTTCGCGGCTGGTTCCGCCGGAAAGGACCAGCACCGTGCGGTAGCCCATCTGCACGCCGCCCAGGATGTCGGTGGACATGGTGTCGCCGATCATGGTGACCTCCGCGGTGCGCAGCCCAAGCTCCTTGCGGGCCATGCGCATCATGACGGGGCTGGGTTTGCCGACGGAGAAGGCCTTCTGGCCGGTGGCTTTCTCGAGCATGGCGACGATGGCGCCGCAGCCCGGGCGGAGGCCGGCCTCGGTGGGGCAGTTGGGGTCCATGTTGGTGGCGATGAGTTTGGCGCCCTTCTCGACCATGCGTACGGCCCGCTCCATCATCTCGAAGGTGATGGTCCTGCCCTCGCCGACGACCACGTAATCCGGATCGTGATCGACGATCGCGTACCCGTTGTTGTGCATGGCGTTGAGCAGCCCGCCCTCGCCGATGACGTAGGCCGTCCCGTCGGGTTTCTGCGCCGCCAAAAACCGCGCCGTCGCCATGGCGCAGGTGAAGATGTGGTCTTCGGTGGCGCTGATGCCCATGCGCTGGAGCTTGGCGGCCACATCGCGCCGGGTGCGCTGGCTGTTGTTGGTCAGAAAGAGAAACGGCGCGCCCACCTGACGCAGGCGCTCGATGAAGCGATCGGCGCCCGGAACCAGCCGGGAGCCGTGGTAGATCACACCGTCCATGTCGATAAGGAATCCGTGGTCCATGACGTATATTCTTTCAGGGGTTTGCCAGCCGGCGGTTCGAGGAACGTCAGTTTTGGGTCAACCGGGCTGGTTTATCGGAGGGAAAAACCGGAACGAAGTTCCGGGGAGGGGCACGTTCGGGCGTCGGCGCTTGCCGGGGGTTGTTCTCGCGGGGACACGAATCAGGAAAGCGCGCGGGTGGGCCGAGTGTGTGTCTCGCCAACCCCCCGCCGCCCAACCCGCGCGCTTTCCCATCTGGAAGGAGGAGGCGAGGCGGAGAGTGGTCCCCCAACCCCTATGCAATCACCGTGCCAGAGGCACTATCGTGTGGGAGAACGCCGCAAATGTCCGTTTGCAGGGTGGAATCGAGGGTCCACCCCACGGCGGTTGCCGGGTTTTTCGTCAATGTTTTCGGACCATGCGCGCTCGTTGATCGGCGGCCGGTGTCGGGGCTGGAGAATCCGCTTAGTTCGCGCCCACCAGCTCCTCGGCGTGCTTCCCGAACCACTGCTTGGAACCGACGGGATCCGCCTTCATGCCGTCATCGCCTTCGTTCCAGTTGGCGGGGCAGACCTCGCCGTGCGCTGCCACGAACTGGAAGGCCTTGATCAGCCGCAGCGTCTCATCCACGCTTCGCCCGACCCCCAGGTTGTTGATCGTCGCGTGCTGCACGACCCCCTGCGGGTCGATCAGGAACAGCCCGCGCAGAGCCACCCCGCCTTCGGTGAGGACGTCGTAGTCGGTCGCCATCGTCCGGCGAAGGTCCGAAGCCAGGGGATACTCCAGCCCCGCGATGCCGCCCTGGTGCCGCGGGGTGTTGATCCACGCCAGGTGGGTGAACTTGCTGTCGATGCTCACGCCCAGCACGTCCGCGCCCAGGGCCTGGAACTGCCCGATGCGGTCGGAGAAGGCCAGGATCTCGGTCGGGCAGACGAAAGTGAAATCCAGCGGGTAAAAGAACAGCACCAGCCACCTGCCGCGGTAGTCGTCGAGCGACTTCGTCGCAAACTGTCCATTTTCAACGACTTCCGCCTCGAATCGGGGGGCTGGCTGACCGACTTTCAAAGACATAGCGATAACCTCTCGAACTGTTGCCTGCTTGACTGTGGGTTGGGGAACCGGGCCGGCTGTCACCCCGCCGCCGCCCGACACGAAGGATGTTACGCATCGCGGCGAGGAAAGCAAGCGCCAGGCGGCGCGAACGCATCCGTTGGACGGGCGTATGATAGGATGCCGCCCGCAGGAGGGATCGGCACACAACACGGTCAGTCCGGGCCTGCGGTTCGAGGGTCAGAGCCATTGCGGACCCGCGAGCGGCGCGGGCCGGCGTCGGCGAAGGGCAGGGCTTGGCATGGTGTACGGCCAACCACAGATCAGTAGACGTTTCTGCAAGCAGTGCGCTCAGCACTGTCTCTTCGAGCGCGGCAGTTGCCGCTTCGGCAACGGCGAGTTCATCCTCTCGCTGGCGACGCTGGGGCTGTACCCCCTGGGCAAGTGGCTGGTTCAGGCCTTTGCCAATCCCTGGCGGTGCGAACACTGCCGCCAGGCCCACCGCTTCTGGTGGCGGGATTGAGAGGGAAGCGACTGAGCGACGAAGCGACGGAGGGATCCAGCCGGGCTACCCCCGCTGCACCGTTCCCCCGCCCACGCCGGAAGAGTACCCGTTGGCGATCGCGCGGACGCGGAAGATCTCGCCGCCCGTCTGAATGCCGCGCACGGTGAACTGCGCCCGGCGGTCGTTGGGCATGATGACGACCTCAATGTTCTGGCCGGCCGGTTGATTGTTGAGCGACACCAGCGAATTGCCCGTGATCGTGACCACCAGACGCTCCTTCGGGGCCTTGACCACGAAGGCGGTGGCGGTGATGGTTTCGCCTTCACGGAGGGTCAGGTCGGTGTCGAAGCTGGTCGTGCCCCGGTAGACGCGCACGTACGGCGGGGTGAAGTTGGCGCTGTCGGTCTTGAATCGCGTGGGAATCCCGAAGAACAGGAACACCGGCTTGTCGAACTCCCCGCGCACCTCCAGCCGCTGCTTGTTGTTGTTGTAGTGCATGTCCATGTAGTTGGGCGGCCAGATGATCCGTGCGCTGCTCTCCTGCCCGGGCGCGGGGGTGGGCTGAAAGAGGTGCGTGATCGTCGTCCCCGAGAGGTAGGCATCGAACGTGCCGGGCTGAAACTCATCGTGGAACTTGACGCGGAACGTGCCGACAGGGTCGGTGTACGTGCCATCCTGCGGGTACAGAACCTTCACCGACTGCTGACAACCAGCGGAAAACGCGACGAGCGCAAGCACCAAGGGCAGAACTATCGAAACTGGACGCATGATGATTCACTCCTGAAAGGGGGTGGGGACAGGCAAGGGAAGGGGCAAGAACAGGTGGGCGAAGGGCGCACAAACAGGCGCGTCGATCAACCGATCGCCGGGGGCGGGAGCAGACACGCGGCCGGGCAAACGCCCGAACATGTCCGACCAGGTTGTCATAAGCGGCGTTCTGAGGATGGGTCGACCCGGCGATTGGCCTGCGATTCGCCCCTGATGCGTTCGCCGGACGACTTGCGGGCCATTGTATCACGGTTGAGGGAAAGCAAGTAGGGGAATGTTGTGCGTTGACCGCCACCCGTTCGCAGCCAAGGATGTCTCAGGGGGAGTTTCTTAGGAGGACATGCAGTGAGGCAGACCATTCAGGAGTCACACCGAAGAACCGGGCGCGCGGGATCTGCATGGAGCAGGGCGATCGCGGCCTGCTTCTGCCTGGTGCTGGGCGTGAATATGGCGCGCGGGGGGGTCTGGACCGATGGCGTGGAGCAAGGGGATGGATTTACAGTGCATGATGGGGATCACTTCAATGAAGTTCATATTGGTAACCGGCTGGCTGGCGGCACCGTCAGCATTGCCGGCGGAGTGGTCGAACATTTGATCGTCTCTCTCCTCCGAAGCGCAGTCAGTATGAGCGGGGGAACTGTAGGCGAAATACAGTTTTCGGTGCCCCCCGGCAGGATCGACCCGGACACGCCACGATCCTTCTTCAACATCACCGGTGGGGAAGTTATGCTGCATCGTCTCATTGATGAGACCAAGTCCTTCATCTCCGGCGGTCGCGTGCGGGAGTTCCGTGTCGGATCCGCCGCCTACACCGAGATCACCGGCGGCAGCATCGACACCTTGGAATTGACCGATATCGCCACCGCCCTCCTCTTCGGCCGCGACTTCAACTTCCCCTTGGGCGACATCGCCGCAACCTCCGGCACGCTCACCGGCATCCTGAATGACGGCAGCGCCCTGAACATGGCCTTCACGCGCGGCGAAAACGCCACCCTCCGCCTCGTGCCCGAGCCGGGAGGGTTGGGGGTTGTGCTGTTGGGGGTGTGGGCGGTGAGTGGGCGGGGCAGGCGGTCTGCTGGTCCGCCATAGCGGACTCAACACCCCGGATGAGCGTCTACTCGCTCTTGCACACTTCAGCGAGGACGTGCTCTTCGACGTAGATCGGGACATCGGTGGCCACGCCCAGGGCGATGGCATCGCTGGGGCGGGAGTCGATGTCGAGAACCTTTTCTTCCTGGCGGATGTGCAGGCGGGCGAAAAAGGTGTGGTCGACGAGGTCGCTGATGACCACCCGCTCGATGCGGCCGCCCATCTCCTCGATGATGTTCGCCAGCAGCTCGTGGGTCTGGGGCCGCGGGGGCTGCTTGTTCATGATGCGGCGTTCGATGGCCATGGCCTCGAACACCCCGATGACGATGGGGAAGATGCGCTCGCCGTCCTGCTCGCGCAGCTCGACGATGTGGGTGTCGTCGGTTTCCCGGATGAGGATTCTGGCCACTTCCATCCGTACCGCCATGGCTGGCTCCTGTGGGTGCGCCTGGGCCGGTGATCGTTCACGCAATTCTCACCGCGCGGGGCGAACGGGGCAACCCGCGAGGCACTACAATCTTACGCGGCCAATCGCCGCCCGCCCGCTTTTCCCCCGACGCGCCCGCGATGAGTGAGGAAACGCGGGGTGCTCGCCGATACACCCTCGAAGCCCGGGGGTTCGAGGGGGGGGAAGAGCGTCCAAGGGGTTATGGGTCCACGCCGGAGCAAGCCGTGTCAGCCACCGCCGAATGGAGCCGCAGTCGTTTCTGGCTTTGCCATTTCCTGCACAACCGCCATACGCGACTGAGAATCGACTTTACCCACCCCCCCGATGGGAGTCCGCAGCCGGAGATCGCGGCCTACTTC
>JBGTFI010000306.1:0-10715 GCA_041747335.1 Phycisphaeraceae bacterium
CCATCAGCACCACCGCTGCCGCCGCCGCGAACGACACGCCGACCATCACCCGGCCAAACCGCCTGCGCCGGGGCATCGCGGCCGCCGCTTCCTGTGCGAACTCAGCCTCCAGCGCCGCCGCTGTCCGCCGGATCGCCTCCAACGCCTCCCGGGAGGGCTCGTCCTCGCGCAGGCGCGCTTCCATCTGCTTTGTTTCATCCTCATCCAGCTCCCCCAGCGCGTAGGCCGTCAGCTTCGGATCGTCATACGGATCATGCGCCTCATGTTTCAGTTGATCGCTCATCACGATTCTCCTTGGCCGCGCTTCCGCGGCGTTACTTGCCCCGTCTTCTCCCCCATCGCCTCGCGGATCGTCCTGAGTCCCCGGTGCAGCAGGAACCCGACGTTGCTCACCGAGTGCCCCGTCACCTCGCTGATCTGCCTGTAGCTCAGCCCACCCTGGAACCGCAGACGGATGGCCTCCCGCTGATCGGGCGGGAGCTTCTCCACCAGCGCCAGGATGCGCGACAAACTCTCCCGCGCCGCAGCCCGCCCAGCCGGATCGCTCCCTTCCGCCTGAGCGCCCCCGATCATCCCCGCGACCTCCTCGGATAATCCGCTGTCGGTCATCGTGCTCATACGCCGTTCCTTTCGCAGCACATCCAGCGCCCCGTTGCGACACACCGCATACAGCCACGCCGCCAATCGCCCATCGAGCGCCGCGCGATCCTGCTCGCACAACTTCAGGAACGCCTCCTGAACCACGTCCCGCGCCCGTTCCCCATCCCCGACCAGCCCGCGCACATAAACCACCAGCCGGCGCTCATACATCGCCACCGCGCTACGGACCCAAGCACCGTCATCACCTGGCTCTGTGGTCACCACCCACGCTCCTGCCCCCCCCCGGAACCCCCGGAACCCCCGGAACCCCCGCAATCCAGGCCCCGCGATCCATCGCTCCATCCCTACAACGCCCCACCAGCCGGTTTATTAGAGAAGGCCCAAAGAAAAGTGTTCCCGTCAATCCACCTGAACATGAAAAAACTGCATCCGAGCCTGCGGAAGGTCAACGATAACTGGTTCCCAATTCGTCATTCGGATTTCGTCATTCGTCATTCCCCCCCAACCCCCAACCCCCAACCCCTAAACCCCTCCCCTCGCCACCGCCCTGAGCGACAGGTCCGCCACATCCCCGCGCTGAAGCTGCTCATGTGCCAGCCCTGCGATCATCGCCGCGTTGTCCAGGCAATAACGCATCGCCGGAACGAACACCGCGATGCCCCGCCGCTCGCCAAACTCCTTCACCCGTTCGCGCAGCAGCGAGTTGGCGCTCACACCCCCGCCGATGACCAGGCTCTTCGTCGTCTCTCCGCCCGCCTCGCGCTGGTCGATCGCCCGATCGATCTTGCGGATCAGCGCATCCACCGCCGCGGCCTGGAACGACGCCGCCAGATCACGACGCTCCTCCTCCGTCAGGTCGTTGGCCGAGCGCTCGAAGTGCGCTTCACCGCCTCTGCCCACCGGCCGCCCGCGCACGGCATACAACACCGCCGTCTTCAGCCCGCTGAACGAAAAGTCCAGGCTCTCAGCCCCCAGCATCGAACGCGGAAACCCGTATGCCCGCCCATCGCCCGTGCCCGCCAGCTTGTCCAGGTTCGGCCCCCCGGGATAAGGGAGATCCAGAATCACCGCCGCCTTGTCGTACGCCTCGCCCACCGCGTCATCGATCGTCCTGCCGATCACCCGCAGCTTCGTCGGCCCAGCCATTTCATAAAGACTCGTATGCCCCCCGGAAACCACCAGACCAAGCGCCGGATACCCCACCGCCGGCGGTGGGGGGGTGTCGTCAACTGTTTCATACAGATTCGCCGCCCACAGGTGCGCCCGCACATGGTCCACACCCACCAGCGGCTTATCCAAGGCCCACGCCAGAGCCTTGGCGGCGCTCACTCCCACGATCAGCGAACCGATCAGCCCCGGCCGATTCCCCACCGCGATCGCATCGACCGCCCGCAGCTCCACCCCCGCGCGCTCCAGCGACTCATCAATCACCGGCCCAAGACGCTCCAGGTGCGCCCTCGAAGCGATCTCCGGCACGACCCCCCGGAAGCGCGCGTGAAGATCATGCTGCGACGCCACGACGTTCGACAGCACCCGCCGCCCGTCCTCGACGATCGACGCCCCGGTCTCATCACAGCTTGTCTCAATGCCCAGGATCCGCGTCACGGCGCCGCCGGCGCCGAAGCGCCGAGCTTCTCCTCGATCCCGTCAAACCGGATCGTCAGCGCCCCGTGCTCGCCCATCACCCCCGAGCGAATCAGTTGTTCCCCCTCCGCCGTCAGCGTCACCCCCTCATTCGTGACCGCGAAGAAGTCGCTAGGGATGGTGATCGTCACCGGCTGCGCGTCATCACCCTCCTCCACTTCACCGGCTCTGAGCTTCCCAAGCCGCGTCTGAATCTGGCCCAGCCGCGCTTCGAGCAGGTCCTGCTGCCTGGCAAGTTCCCTGGCCTCGCGCGTTCGCTCCATCACCGTCGCATCCCCCTCGCCCACCTTCAACCACTCGCCCGTCTCCACCTTCGCCCGCATGGCCCGAAGCGCCGCCGCGAGTTGGAGATCTTTCATCTCCTGCTCCAGCCACTCGGCCGTCACCTCCGGCTCCTCGGCCGTCGGCTCGTGCGCATCGTAATTGCGCCTGGCCCGCAGCATCGAAAGCTGCTGCTCGGGCGTCATCGCCACGTAGAACCCGTCATCCGGATCCACGCCCCACACCTCCGCGTCCGCCTTGCGATGAATGTGCCGCCCGCTGGGGATGTAGTAATACGCGTTGGTGATCTTCAGCGCCCCCTGGTCGCTGTCGAGCATATGCACCTGCTGCACCGAGCCTTTGCCGAACGTACGAGTCCCGATCACCACCGCACGCCCGTTGTCCTTAAGCGCCCCGGCGATGATCTCCGAAGCCGAAGCGCTCGCCTCGTTCACCAGAACCGCCACCGGAAGCGAAGCCGGCACGATCGGCTCCCGCTCTGCGCTGAACACCCGTTCCGGAACCACGCGCCCCTTCACCGACACGATCCGCTCGCCCGGCGCCAGGAACATGTCCGACACGCCCACCGCCGCCGTCAGCAGCCCGCCCGGATTGAACCGCAGGTCCAGCAGCAGCCCCCGCGCCCCCTGGGCCTTGAGCTTCTCAATCGCCTCCACCAGGTTCCCCATCGTCGCATCGGTGAACTGCGACACGCGGATGTAACCGATCCGCGCCCCGTCATCGAGCAGGTAATCCATCTGTCGCGCCGCATCCCGTCGAAGCCCCTTGACCGTCTGCGTCGTGATCCGCGCCCGCGTGATCGTCAGTGTCTGCTCTTCCCCCGAGAGGTGCCGCACCTTGATCGTCACCTGAGTCCCCTCCAGCCCCGTGAGCTTGCTCACCGCCTCGCGCAGCGCCATCCCCGCCGTGTCCTCCCCGTCCACCTCCAGAATCAGATCCCCCGCCAGCACCCCCGCGTTCCACGCAGGCGACCCCTCCAGCGGCGTGATGATCCGCACCCGCCCATCCACCTGGTCCACCTCCGCCCCGATCCCGCTGAACTGCCCCTGAACGTCCTTCTCAAAGTCCTGCATCTCCTGCGGGCTGATGTAGCTCGTGTACGGGTCTTCCAGCGACGTCACCATCCCCTCCACCGCCCCCTCGATCATCTTCTTCTGGTCCGGCTCCTCAACGTACTGCTGCACGATCGCGTGCCGCACGTCCACCAGCAGATCCAGCTGCTTCAGGGCGTCGTCCCAGTCCGCCACCTTCGTCGACGCCACCGCCAGCACACAGCTCGTCAGCGCCAGGATCAGCACGCTCTTATAGATGCGCTCGGACATTTCAGCTCCTCGTTCAGAGGTAAGGTCGCCGGATCAATTCTAGATCGCCCCCAACCGCCCCGCCACCCGCAATCCGCTAACCGCCAACCGCTAACCATCAACCCTCACATCCTCCACGAACTTCAATACCGCCAAACCCACCACGCTTCCCACCAGGAGCACGGTCAGCAACAGGTCGCCCGCCCCTGCCCACCATCCGCCGCTTCGCCAGATCCTGCCTGCCAGCCCGACCCCCGGAATCAGCGCGCCAAACACCACCCACGCCCACAGCCCCGGCAACGATGAATAATAGTGCCCCACCACCAGCAGCCCCCCAATCACCGTGGCTGCCACGCATCCCGCCCCGTCAAACGCCCGCCAACCCGCCCCCCACGCCCCGATGATCGCCCCGCCCACCGCCGCCGCAAGCGCCCCCCCAAGCATCCCCAGCGCCATGCTGCCCGTCAGCAGATTCACCCCCGCGCACCCGATCGCCACCACCAGCAGTCCCCATGGTCGCGCCCAGCCCCTCGGACTCAACTGCCCGCTTGAATCCCTGCCGGACACCCATCCCCACATCAGCGCTCCCGCAAACCCCATCACGGTGATTACCCCCAGGAACCGCCCGGCCTCCCACCGCCCCGCATCCCCGAAGTCAAAACTGAACTCGTCCACCGCCTCCGCCGCCTCCCCGAACCAGCGATCCGGCGCGAAGCTCTCCAGCAGCGCCCAACTCCCCGAGACGCACACCGCCAGCCCGAACAGGCCCGTCATCCAGACCGATCTGCGCAGACTCAGTGCCAACAGGCTCACCGCCCACCCACCGGCCGCGAGATATACCAGCCAGTCCGTCGCACCGTGAGGCCAGCCCCAACGCCAGCCCCGCAGACCGACATGTCCCGCCACAAAACCCACCGCCACGGCCGACGCGACCCAGAATGACACCCACGATTCAGCCCAAGGGCCGGTGGGGCGGGCGTCCAAATCAACAGTGGGGCGGGCGTCCCGCCCGCCTCCCAAGACATTAGCTCCCTTCCGACCCACCGCCGCCAGCGCCGCAGCCGCCGCGAACGGAACCACCACCCCCAGCACGATGTCCCGCGCTGTCGGCATCGCACCGCCCTCTATCGGATGACCAGACCGCCGCTCGTCAGCTACCGATCGCTTCGAAGCTCACCACCAGATGCACCTCATCCCCGACCGGACCCACCATGTTCGTCATCCCGTAGTCCGAACGCTTGATCGTGAACTCCGTCTCCATCCCGACCATCGCCTTGCCCTGGCGATTCGTCGCCTCGCCCAGCTTCCGGAGCGTCACCGTGATCGGCTTGGTCACCCCGTGCAGCGTAAGATCGCCCGTCACCTCATACCCGCCCTCCACCGCCGCCACTTTCGTGCTCTTGAAGCCGATCGTCCGGTGCTGGTTGACGTTGAAGAAGTCGGGGCTGCGCAGGTGCTCATCACGCTTTTCGTTCCCTGTGTCGATCGACGCCGGATTCACCGCGAACTCAAACGACGACTTGGCCGCGTCCGACCCATCGAGCGTCACCCTGCCCTTGACCTCGTTGAATCGGCCGAAGGTATGGCTCAGACCCAAGTGCATGATCTTGAACACCACCCCCGTGTGCGCCGCGTCGAGCTGATACGTCGTCGCCGCCCGCGTCCCGGGTTGTCCTGCCAGCAACATCGCCGCCGCCGCCACCGCCACGATCACACTCTGATTCCTCATCGCACAGGCTCCTTGTCTAGGTGACACCATCAGGGTCGAGAAGTCGCTTTGCACAGCCGTCCAACCGTCGCGGACGCTCGACTATTCCGCCCATCCTACCAGAACCTCTCGTCCCCGATGCCCGTCCATCCCCATGGATGCTGCCCGATCAACGCCGCCCAGGTCGCTCCCGCGCCCCGAGCGTGGGTCCATAGGCTTGGCGGTCGGGGGGGTCGCAAGTGTTCATGGAATCCTGCCATCCAATCGAGCTGCCTCATCCTGCCTCGTCATGCCTCGGTATAACCCCGCCCCATGGCCCCTCACCCGCCAGGTTATCCACGTGATATGCAGGAGCTTTGCAGGACGAGGGGCCTCATCCGCCCCTAGACGCGCAAAGATCACGTAGATAATTCATAATATTATGTGATTCACGCGTTTTTTTGACCTTGACGATCCCACCGACTTGCCCGCCTGATCCGCTGGGCTATAATGGGGGCGTCAGGTGAACGAGGAAAGCTCGAATCGGCCGCCTGACTCAAATTTGCCCCCGGAAGGGCTCGGCTTGGCTTCGGCCATGCCGGGCCTTTTTTGTTTTTCGTCGGACTCAATGTCGCCCCGCCCGTCCGATGGATGCTCCGCCATGCCTCGCATCATCCCACCCCCGGTCCTGACTGTCCTGCTCCTGACCACGTCACTCATCCTCTTAGCCGCAGGTCAGGAGCACCCGCCCACCCCGCCCGAAGCCGATCCCGCGCCGCCCGGCCTCCCCCACATCCGCATCGACCGCGATAAAAAAACCGTCGACTTCGACGCCCGCGTCATCCTTCGCGAAGGAGAGTGGCTGGAATTGCTCGTCTGCTCCCCACGCACCCGGGAGCACGAGGCCATCCTCGTCACCGATGCAAAACCCAGCCACCTGCACCTGGCGATGCTCACCATCGGCCTCAAACCCGGCAGGCCCATGTGGTGGGAACGCACCGAAACCGAGCTCCACCCCCATCCCCCCATGGGCGATGAAGTCGAAGTCGCCATCCTGGTCGAGAAAGACGGCCAGACCCTCGAACACCCCGCCGCCCACTGGATCATCCACGGCGAAACCCGGGAGAAGATGCCCGACAGCCGCTTCCTCTTCACCGGCTCACGCTTCCGCGAGGTGCAGGGGCAGCGGGTCTACCTGGCGGACTATGAAGGAACCGTCCTCTCACTGGTGAACTTCGGGGACGACCTACTCGTCCGACGCACCGACGAGCAGGGCGGCCAGGACCACGGCAACCCGGATTGGGTTCCCAACACCGAGCTGATCCCACCGGTGGGGACGACCGTGGTGATTCGTCTGCGGCCGGCAACACCGACACGCGACGCGCGACACCCGGACAACTCCCCCTCCTTGGACGATCCCCCGCCCGATAGGTAATCTTCGCGCATGGCCGTCCCGTCGGATTCGCAGCAATACGCCATCCGCCTCCGCGAGGTCGTCAAGCGATTCGACGGCGCGACGGTCCTCAAAGGCATCAACCTCGACATCCGACGAGGCGAGACCATGATCATCATGGGCGGGTCCGGCTCCGGCAAGAGCACGCTGCTGCGCTGCATCATCGGATCCCTCCCCTTCGAGGAAGGCTCCATCGAGATCCTCGGCCGGGACATCCGCGGCCTGTCCGAGGAACAGCTCAACGAAGTCCGCCTCCAGTTCGGAATCCTGTTCCAGTCCGGAGCGCTCTTCAACTCCATGACGCTGCGGCAGAACGTCGCCCTGCCGCTGGAAGAGCATCGCAGCCTCTCGCGCTCCATGATCGACATCATCGTGAAGATCAAGCTCGAACAGGTCGGCCTGCGCGAACACGCCGACAAATACCCCGCCGAAATCTCCGGCGGAATGAAGAAACGCGCGGGGCTGGCCCGCGCGCTGGCGCTCGACCCGGCCATCCTTTTCTACGATGAGCCCTCGGCCGGACTGGACCCCGTCACCAGCGCCGAGATCGATCAGCTCATCCTCAATCTCACCAAACGCCTGGGCGTCACCAGCGTGGTCGTCACGCACGAGATGGATTCAGCCTTCACCATCGCCGACCGCATGGCCATGCTCGATAAAGGCCGCATCCTGCGCGTCGACACGCGCCAGGCGTTCGAGGCGATCCGCGACGCCCGGGGCGACCTCGACGAGGCTACGGCGCTGATCCGCCAGTTTCTCCGAGGCGACGCCGAAGGTCCGATCACCCGGCGCAAACAGACCACCGCGTACGAGGACGACCTGCTGGGCGTCATCGAGCCGCGCATCGCCCCGCGCCCGGCGGTGCAGGCGACGAGGAAGACCAGGGGGTAGATTCTGACTCCGTACCTTGCGTGCATGGTGCGCGCATCTTCGGAAACTGACGAATGACGAAGCCCCAATGACGAAACAGGACATCAGGGCCTCGGCGCGGCGTCGGCAGTTCCCAAGCCGCCCTCCCCCGACTCCAGCCTCCCCTTTTCGTCATTCGCCATTCGGACTTCGTAATTTCCGGCTTCGCCGGCTTGGGGTCGGCACCGCGGATAGGCAACGCATCTCATACTCGTAGTTGGATCCCCCCATGACCAGCGAACGCGACAACTTCAAGGCCGGCCTCTTCGTCATCTTCGGCTCGCTGCTGGCGCTCCTGGCCGTCTGGCTCCTCGTGGACTTCAACCGACTCCTCGAGAAAACCCAGACCGTCACCGTGCGCTACGGACTGAGCGACGGTCTCCAGGGCCTCAAGGAAGGCGCCGCCGTCACCATCGGCGACCAGCCCGCGGGCGAAGTCGTCGCGATCACCGACGAAACCGACGATAATCGCGTCACCGGCAAACACATTCACTTTGTGATCCCCAGGCGCTACACCCTCTATCGCAACGCCTCGATCGTGCTGGCCGTGCCCGCTATCGGGACCGGCACGCGCTTGAACATCCGCAGCGTCGGCAATGAGGGCGTTTACCAGGAAGGCGATGTGCTCGAGGGCGACATCGCCGGCACCGCGCTCACCCGAAACCTCGTGCAGGACATGGGCATCGAGGATCTTCAGCGCCAGCAACTCAAGCAGATCATCGCCAACGTCCAGGCCGTCACCCTCACCCTCCGCGATGACCTGCCCGTGATCTCAACGAAAGTCCAGGCCGTGCTCGACGATCTGCGCCCGCTGACCGAGCAGGCCAACCAGGCCGTCGCCGACGCGCGGGCCATGATCGCCAGTGCCCGCGAGCGCAGCGGGCCGTGGTTCGCCCGCATCGATTCCATCACCCTCACGCCCGACGAATCGCTCACCATCGCCCGCGATCTTCTCGCGGACAAGGATCCCACCATCCGCGAGAGCCTGGATAACGTCCAGGCCGCCACCCGCGACGTCCGAGATGTCACCGCCCGCGTCAAAGGCCAGACCATGGACCAGATCACCGAGGCCCTGGGCGTCGCCATGCGCGCCGTCGAGAACATGAAGGTCAGCACCGACGAGGTTCGCACGCTCGTCGTCGGGCAGCGCCCCGTCCTCGAACGCGCCCTGGCCAACGCCCAGCTCACCACCGATCAGCTCAAGCTCGCCGCGATCGAGATCCGCCGCTCCCCCTGGCGCCTCCTCTATAAACCCTCCGACACCGAGCTCGAATCCGACAACCTCTACGACGCCGCCCGCTCCTTCGCCCAGGCCGCCGGCGCCCTCGACGCCGCGGCCCTCAGCTTCCGCGCCGTCTGCGCCGACGCGGGTGCCCGCGACGACCGCCTCACCAAAATGCTCGAACACCTTGAGCAGCTCTACGTAGAGTATGAAAAGGCCGAATCCCGCTTCTGGAACGCCTTGGAAGGCCGCCCACCAGCGCCCTGACGTCGTCGTCGATCCGGGCCATGTGGAAAGACGCCGACGCGAACTTGACAATCCCGGCGGGCGGGATAATCTACGGGGGTCGTGTGCGGGTCGCCTTCGGGTGATCCGGACGCAGGCAGGGGGCCGAGTTGACACGGGTCTATTCGGGGCTATACTCCCCCCTCGACCAATTCGGCCCAGCCGACAGGTTGGGCAGGAACGTCCCTCGCGGGAGGCTTCCCGCGTCGTCGCCTCTGGTGGCGGGTGATCTTTGACAAGTGAACAGTTGGGTACGCTGCGAGGATGCGAGACACCTCCAGGCCTATGTCATGTGGCCTGAAGGTGGCACATAAGTGACCCCCACGCTGGTCGTGGGGGGCTTGGCATTCTTGTGACGCCTGAAGATTTCTTTCAGTGAAGAATGTTGAGCAATAGCAACGCCTTGGAAGGGTCATACCTTCCGGGACGTTGGCGACCGACCTTGAACCGTCAAGGTTTGAGGTTTGTCAGGACCAACTCAGTTCGAAGCTTCGCGTCGGTCCTGCCCTTCGGGGTGGGAGCGGCGCTGCAACGAATCTAATTGAAGAGTTTGATCCTGGCTCAGCGCGAACGCTGGCGGCATGGCTAAAACATGCAAGTCGAACGCGAAAGCGGGCTTCGGCCCGCCGGTAGAGTGGCGAACGGGCGAGTAATACGTTTCTAACGTGCCCCGAGGTCAGGGATAGCCCAGGGAAACTTGGATTAATACCTGATGACCCCCCGTTGTCGCATGGCGACGGGGGCAAAGGCTTGCTCCCTCGGGATCGGGAAACGTCCTATCAGGTTGTTGGTGAGGTAACGGCTCACCAAGCCTAAGACGGGTAGCGGGTGTGAGAGCACGGCCCGCCGCATCGGGACTGAGACACTGCCCGGACTCCTACGGGAGGCTGCAGTAACGAATATTCCGCAATGCGCGAAAGCGTGACGGAGCAATGCCGCGTGTGGGATGAAGCCCTTCGGGGTGTAAACCACTGTCAGGGGTTAGAAAGATCTGATCAGCCCCAAAGGAAGAGCCGGCTAACTCTGTGCCAGCAGCCGCGGTAATACAGAGGGCTCAAGCGTTGCGCGGAATCACTGGGCTTAAAGCGTGCGCAGGCGGACCTGCAAGTACTTTGTGAAATACCACGGCTCAACCGTGGAATTGCTTGGTATACTGCGGGTCTTGAGATCGGTAGAGGTTGTCGGAACTCTAGGTGGAGCGGTGAAATGCGTAGATATCTAGAGGAACGCCGAAGGTGAAGACAGGCAACTGGGCCGATTCTGACGCTCATGCACGAAAGCGTGGGTAGCGAACGGGATTAGATACCCCGGTAGTCCACGCCCTAAACGATG
>JBGTFI010000307.1:0-12737 GCA_041747335.1 Phycisphaeraceae bacterium
GCGGACACGACGCGGCCGAGGACGCCGCCCTCGAAGCCGAACTCCTGGCAGACCCCAAAGACCGCGCCGAGCACATCATGCTCGTGGACCTTGGTCGAAACGATGTCGGCCGCGTCTGCGAACCGGCCACCATCAACCTGCCCGAAATCATGACCATCGAGCGCTACAGCCACGTCATGCACATCAGCTCAACGGTCACGGGAACCCTGAAAGAAGGTTGCACCTGCTGGGATGCCCTGCGCTACACGCTCCCGGTGGGAACAGTCAGCGGCGCGCCGAAGGTCCGCGCCATGCAGATCATCGACGAACTCGAACCGACCCGGCGCGGCCCCTACGCCGGCGCGGTGGGTTACGCCGACTTCGCGGGCAACCTCGACATGGCGATCGCGTTGCGGACGATGGTGATTCTGCCGGGGGATGAAGGTGAAGCCACCGATGTGCCGGTGGGGCGGGCGTCTCGCCCGCCAGAAGACCGACCAAAGACCTGGCGCATCCACCTCCAGGCCGGCGGCGGCATCGTGGCCGACAGCGACCCGGACGCGGAGCATCAGGAAACGGTGAACAAAGCGG
The DNA here is from genome assembly GCA_041747335.1 of Phycisphaeraceae bacterium. Classification (GTDB taxonomy): domain Bacteria; phylum Planctomycetota; class Phycisphaerae; order Phycisphaerales; family Phycisphaeraceae; genus JBGTFI01. The sequence goes on from JBGTFI010000307.1 coordinate 571, forward strand.
CGGCGCTGGCGAAGGCGGTGGCGGTGGCGGAAACGGCGTTCGGGGGAGGGGGGAGGGTTCATTGAATCCGTAAAACGCACCAATTCCCCATTCAATCGCGGGGGCACAGCAGCCTAGACCGGGGCAAGCATGCACAGGCAGCACTCATGGTGCATCACTTGGTATCGCGCCAAAGGGATCGAACCCACTGCCATTTGCACTCACTCACATGCGAATACTGGCCCTCGTTTTCGCGTAGAGACTTCAGATGGCACAGCAGTCTCTCACATGATTCGCATCCGATGCCAAGCCGTCGCCTATAGGCCTTCCATTCCAACACTTCCATCAGCAGGCAGGCCGCAACCTGCCGAGTCTGGATGCGATCCCTTTCCAGTGCCTCAAGCGCGCGGCCGTGTACAGCGTCACAGCGAAGGTTGTAGAGGCGCTTGATCAGCTTCGTCGCCTTCTTCCGCCCGTCTTCGTCGTCATCCAGTAGTGCGGCCGCATTTTCAGCCAGCTGCTGGGTCACATTCTCCTTGTCAAGCACCGCTAAAGCCTCCATGGCTGCAGAGCAAAGCGTCAAGGCGATCGCATCGTGGGACTGCTGGTCAGCCTGGGCAAGCAGTTGAATCGCAAGTGTCACGCGTCGATCGACCTCATACCCTTCGGTGTCCAGCTTTGCCGGATTCTGAGGAAATGGGAAGTGGGTGATCACGTCGAAAAAGTTGTATGGATTGTATGAGCCAGACAGGGTCCCCGCAGGCGCTTCAACTAAGCCGTGATCGAATGGGAACGTTGGACCCACGAATAGCGGGAGGTATGCACCATCAGGAGTCCGACGCACCTCTCCTCGGCCAGACTGAGTAATGATGAAGTAGGTGTTCAGAATCGATCGGAACAAAGGCGCGTGCTCCCGCGCGAAGGCGTCAAGCGCATCCTGACTACCCTCACCTTCAACCCTCGCGAAAAACAGAAGCCGAACTTTGCCATCCTGACGATCGTCCGCGTACTCTTCGACCAGGGCCCCGGCTCGTTTGACCGCAGTGATCCCGAAGTCAAGAATCGGATAACTGCCTTCATACTCCAATACCCTGCCATCGAGCTCCTCCCGGCTAACAGCACGCCCACCCGGTAGATCATAATCCTCAGTGGTCAGATCGGGAAGCGTACCGATCGCCAATGGAAAGCGCTCCGAGTAGCGCTGGCGGGTCGACTCACGCAGTCGCGCCGCAAAGAGCGGGTAGCATCGGTCGAAGTCCTCCAACGGGACGAGTAGGTGTGCCTGAAATGCGCGCATGAGCTCATTATCAGAGATCGTTATCGGGTGAGGCAGTTGGCTGATGATGAGATCGCCCAGAGCAACCTTGATGAACCAAGACTGATCCTGCACGTCCCTGCTTTCGCAGGGGTGAAGACGCCCTTCCTTGACCTTGCCGAAATCGCGCCACTGGTCCGGTCGGTCCTCGAGCTGTCTGTACACAGCCTTTAAGGCCCTCTTCAGGCCCTTCTTTACTTCCGGTTTGTCAAGGAGATCCGTAAGGTACATGGACATCTTTTTGGGACAGGGGCGATCCGGCGCCCCGGGCACTATGCCCGGCACCTGGATTGCCGATCATCCGTTCTCCGTTGAAGTATACTACAGGGCCGCGGCGGACCTACCCCTCCACCTCCGGCCTGTTCTTGTCCGGCCAGTCCACGTGGAAATGCTTGCCTCTCGGCTCGTCTGTCCGTTCGTAGGTGTGCGCGCCGAAGTAGTCGCGCTGGCCCTGGAGGAGGTTGGCCGGGAGGCGGGCCGTGCGGTAGCTGTCGTAGTACGAAAGCGCCGACATGAACGCCGGGCACGGAACCCCGTGCTCGGCCGCCAGCGACACTACCTTCCGCCACCGGGCCTGACCGGCGTGGATCTTCTTCCTGAAGTACGGATCCAGAAGCAGATTCGCCAGCTTGTCATCGTTCGCGTACGCCTCGGTGATCTTCTGCAGGAACCGCGCGCGGATGATGCACCCACCGCGCCAGATCTGCGCGATCGTGCCGAAGTCGAGCTGCCAGTCGTGTTCGTGCTGGGCCTCGGCCATGAGGGCAAAGCCCTGGGCGTACGAGCAGACCTTCGAGCAGTACAGCGCCTCGCGGATTCCGTCGATCAGCTCCCCCCGGTCACCCTCGTACTTCGCCTTCGGGCCTTTGAGCAGCTTGCTCGCGGCCACGCGCTCCTCCTTGAGAGCGCTGATGCACCGTGCGAAGACGGCCTCCGCGATCGTCTGCGCCGGAACGCCCATGTCCAGGGCGTTGACGCTCGTCCACTTGCCGGTGCCCTTCTGCTGGGCGGCATCCAGAATCTGATCCACCAGGAACCGCCGCTTGTTCCGGGGGTCTTTCTGCTGAAGGATGTCGGCGGTGATCTCGATGAGGAAGGAATCGAGGTCGCCCTTGTTCCATTCCGCGAACACCCCGCTCATTTCATCAGGCTTCATCCCCAGCAGCTCGCGCATGAGCATGTACGCCTCGCAGATGAGCTGCATGTCCCCGTACTCGATCCCGTTGTGAACCATCTTCACGTAGTGCCCCGCGCCGTCCGGGCCGATGTAGGCTGTGCAGGGCACGCCACCCTTGACCGGCTTTCCGGGGGCCGCGCCCTCGAGGGGCTTGCCGGTCTTGGGATCGACCTTCGCGGCGATGGCCTTCCAGATCGGTTCGAGGGATTTCCACGCCTGCTTCGACCCGCCGGGCATCAGGCTCGGCCCGAAGCGGGCGCCCTCCTCCCCGCCGGAGACGCCCGAGCCGACGAAGTGGATCCCCTTCTCGGAAAGCGTCTTTTCCCGCCGGATGGTGTCGGTCCACAGCGCGTTGCCGCCGTCGATGATGATGTCCCCGGTCTCCACCAGCGGCGTGAGCTGATCGATCACCGCGTCGGTGGGCGCCCCGGCCTTGACCAGAATGACGATCTTGCGCGGCTTGCGGATCGCGCTCACGAACGCCTCGAGCGTCTCGCAGCCGACCAGACGCTCGAACGCCGGCTGATCGCGCCGGGCCTCGTCGAGGAACTCATGGGTCTTTGCGGTGGTGCGGTTGTAGACGGCCACTCGGTAGCCGTGGTCGGCGATGTTGAGCACCAGGTTCTGGCCCATGACGGCCAGGCCGACCAGGCCGATGTCGGCCGCGGAGTTCTTGGATTGCGTCATAACGGAGTCATCCCTGATAGATCGGGCTGCGAGAGCAAACGCTCTCGACATCAGACCCGACAGGCGAATGAATCGCCAGCATCATATTACCGACTTGATCGCGCCCTGATTCCCACAAACCGCCCGTACTCCTCGTCCGTGACGCGCTCTCGGACGAGTGCATCGTCCACGTCGCCGCGCTTGAGGATCTCGGAAATGTCGTAGTCGTCCTGCGGCCGCCCGGCCCGGAGCTTCATCGCGATCAGGTCGTGAGGGTCGACGATCCGGATGGTTCGCCCCGCGAGCACGGCCTCGCGGGCGCGGGCGATCATGTCCGGGACGAACCGGTCGCGCCACAGGTCGATCTCAACGCCCGTGTCGGGGTAGAGCTTCCGGGTGCAGGAAGGATCGAAACGATGCAGGCGCATTGCTTCGGGGTTGGCGGTAAGGCGCCCCTCGGCATCATCCGGCGTGATGAAGTCCACATCCTCGGTGAAGCGCGCCCGGCCGTAGTACATCGCCGCCAGCCCGCCGATCAGGGCGTAATCTATGCCCAACTCCTCGAACAGCGCCACGGCGTCGAGCATCGGGCGGGCGAGGTCCAGATCGTCCGTGGCATCGACCATGAGCAGCATCCTTGCGAGGCGGCGACCGCGCGAAGCGGCGGTAAGACATCCCCGAAGGTCGCCGACGTGAGACTTGGATCGCCTGGAAACCATGCCTCGATGATCCTAAACCCGGCCGGCGACGGTTGTCATATCGCGTTTGCCTGCGCCAGCGGCTTCTCCCCCTTGAGCACCCGAAGCAGGTTCTCCGTGGCCATGACGGCCTGGCGTTCGACGCTCTCGTACGTCCGGCTGGCGATGTGCGGCGTGACGAGGATGTTGTCAAGCTCCTGGAACGGGTGCGGCGGACGGATGGGTTCCTCATCCAGCACATCCGCCCCGTAGCCCAGCAGGTGCCCGCTGCGGCACGCCTGGGCGATCGCCTTCTCATCCACCAGCGCCCCGCGGGCGCAGTTGATGACCATCGCGCCCTTTTTCATCATCGCCAGGCGCTCCTTGTTGAGAAAATGCTGATTCTCCCGGCTGAGGTTCATGTGCAGGCTGACGATATCGGCCTGGCGCAAAACGTCCTCCGGCGAACCGGCCTTCTCGATGTGCCACTCGGCCGCGAACGAGTCGTCCCAGTAAAGGTCGTACGCCAAGGTGGTCATCCCGAAGGCGTTTGCCCGGATCGCCACCTCCTTCCCGATGCGCCCCAGCCCGAGAATGCCCAGCGTCTTGCCGTAAAGCTCGTACCCGGTGGTGCGCGTCCACTTGCCGCTCTTGACCTCCCGCAGGTGCGGATAGAAGTGCTTGGCCAGGGCGATCATCAGCCCGAAGGTGTGCTCCGCGACCGTCGTGTGATTGACGCCGGGCGTGAAAAGCACCGGGACGTTCAGCTCCGTCGCCGCCTCGACATCGACGCTGTCGAGGCCGATGCCGTACTTGCTCAAACATTTGAGCCGCGGCAGCGCCGCCTCGATGACCTCGCGGGTGATGCGGTCGTCCCCGTGGAGGATGGCATCGACCCCGTCGTGGGCACGGAGGAGTTTGAGCATCTCGGCTTCAGGCAGCGGCCCGCGGGCGCGAAGAATCTCATACCCGGATTCCTCAAGCATCTGGTGGTGCCTGCCCGGAGTGTCCTGGTAGCTGGTGGTGGTAAGAAGGACACGCATGGGGGCGAACTCCGTCAAAGCAGTGTGGGGCGCGCTTACAGCCTATCGCGGGGGGAGCCGGGTGCAACCGGCACGGCTCCGAACACGCCACGGGCGCACTGCGACCCGTCACGCAAGGGCGCTTCGGCCGCCCGGCCGGGCCTCTATAATCGTGATCGATGGCCTCTCCCGCCGCCACCCTCGACACCGCCCTGCCCTGCATCGACTGCGGCTATGATCTTCGCGGCCTGTCCACCAGCCAGACCTGCCCCGAGTGCGGCGCGGCCGTCGAACGCTCGACGCGCGGCGACCGCCTGTGCTTCGCGAACCCCAGGTGGCTGGGGAAGGTGAAGTGGGGGGTGGAGTTGGTGGGGGTGGGGGTGGCGCTCTATGCGGCCCTAGATTTATTGTTCGATGCAATTATCATGGTCCTCATCGGATTGTCGATTCAACAGTTTGCACTATGGATGACGCTTGCAACAGGCATGTTCCTGATTGGACTATGGCTGATCGCCGCCACGGAGCCTCGGCACGCCACAGACGGGTGGTCTCGAACACTTCGACTCATTGTCCGGTACACTGTCGCGGTTCAGGTGACAATCTTGATTGGATTCAAGGTTCTCGAATCGCTCGGGCCAGACATGGGCGCGCCCGGCTATACTGCGCTGCGGGCCGGACTCAACCTGGTTCTCTCTGTGGCAATCGTCGCCACATTGCTGATTCTCCGCGATCTCGCTTCGCGTATGGCAAGCAGGGCATTGCATGCACTCGCATTGCTCGCCCTTGCTTTGACCACCCTAAGTGCCATCTTGGGTCTTGTCGATTCAGCATTGACGATCCGGAACGAAGAAGAATCATCTCTTGAGATTGTTTGGCATTTCCTCGCTGCCTGGGTGACGAGCCCTGTCCTTACGATCCTCTTTCTCTCATTCTTCCTCACCCTCCACCGCCAGCACCGCCTGGCGCGTGAGAACGCCCTTGCCCATGTCTGACCCCGCCACGCACATCAACTTCGACATCCCCTGTGCGCGGTGCGGGTACAACCTGCGCTCGCTTTCGCGCAAGGGCGAGTGTCCAGAGTGCGGCCACCCGGTCTGGCGGTCGCTTCTGGGCGAAGACCTCGCCCAGGCGGATCCGGCCTGGCTTCGCCTGCAGCGCCTGGGGCTGCTGCTGGCGATCGCCTCCGTGGCGATCTACATCGAGCAGGCCTACATGTTCCGACGGCATTACTGGGCCATCAGCGCTCCGAAACAGCAGACGATCTGGGAAATCTTCGTCCCCGCGCTGGCGATGGTGTGCGGCCTGGCCGCGACCTGGCTCATCACCACCCCCGAACCGCGCCGCCTCCGCCAGCCGTTCTACCGCGACCTCGGATCGCTCACGCGCCTGGCGATGATCGGCGCCGTCGCCTTTCAGACGCTCTACTACCTTCTGCGCCTCTCCCCCTACGCCGGCACGCCGGGGGGGATGGCGGCCTACCTCATCGCCGACGGGCTGGCCTCGCGCCTGCTCTATGTCGTCTCCGGGGTAGGGTACTTCATCCTGCTGGCGCGCCTGGCCCGGCGGGTGCCGAGCTTCACCATCGCCCTGGGCATGTGGGGAGCGATGGTGGTGACCAGCCTGGCGAACCTGGGGTTCGCGGCCGTGGCGACCTTCCAGGTGCGCGGGGTGCTTTCGCAATCGTGGAACCAGAACTACTCGAACATCCTGCAAGGGACCGAAAAACTCTGGTGGATCGGCGCGTGGCTGGAGATCATCCTGAGCGTGGCGCTCTTTGTGTTCGTGGGTCAGGCGATCCATAAAGGCCGGGCGACCATCCCCCCGCCCTCGGTCACGCGGGAAGAGCATACGGTAACCCTGGCGGCCGGGGATCATCGAACGTGATTTGCCTCAGTGGGGCGAGCGTCCCGCCCGCCACTGCGGGTAGGTCAGGCCTTGGCCTGACACGCGGTTCGTCGGCGGGCGGGACGCCCGCCCCACCGCGACTTCTTTATTCGTCCGGATGCGCCAAGTGGTCCTGCGCTGGTAGACTCATCTCCTGGACGTCATCAACGTCATCGCGGCATCACCTTTCGGAGCACCCTCATGATGACCTCTCGTTCGCACGCGCCGACCCGCCGGGAGGTGATCCGCCGGGGCGCGGCCGTCACGGGGGCGCTGGTGCTGGGGGGGAGGGGATTGGCCGCTCAACCAGCCGCACCGCGCAAGCGCATCGTCGTGGGGTTGGTGGCCGACGTTCATCAGGACATCATCCATGACGGGCCGGCGCGGCTGAATGCCTTTATCGGCGCCATGAAGGAGCGTCAGGTGGATGCCATCCTTCAGATGGGGGACTTCGCGGTCCCCCACCGGCGCAACGACCCGTTCATGGACGTGTGGAACTCGTTTGAGGGGCCGAAGCACCACGTGCTGGGCAATCACGACACGGATGGGAACTTTCCCAGGGCGCAGACGATGCGGTGGTGGGGGATGGGTGAGCGGTTTTACTCGTTTGATCTGGGCGGGTGGCACTTCGTGGTGCTGGATGGGAATGATGCGAACCCCGGCCCGTGGCGGGGATATCATCGCTACATCGCCGAGGACCAGCGACGGTGGCTCGCGGCGGATCTTGCCAAGGCCGACGCGCCGACGATTGTCTTCTCGCACCAGACGCTCGAATCGGATGACGGGGTGGCCAACAGCGGGGAGGTTCGGGCGGTGCTGGAGGAGGCGAACCGGGCTGCGGGGTGGACGAAGGTCCATTCCTGTCTGTGCGGCCACCACCACACGGACGGGCTGAGGGAGATCGAATCGATCCGGTACATCCACATCAACAGCATGTCGTACCGGTGGCTGGGCGGGGACCATCGCCGGGCGCGCTTTCCCGCGCACATCGAGCGGGCGTATCCGTGGGTGAGCTACACCGCGCCGTACCGAGATCCGCTGTTCACGGTGCTGACGCTGGATGGCGAAACGAGCACGATGCGACTGGACGGCGCGAGTACGCAGTTCATTGCGCCCTCACCCCGGGAGATGGAGCTGCCCAACGCTGAGGAACTTGTGCCGGTGATCACGGAGAGGATATTGAGGATTCCGGGCGGGGATTTGTGAAGCCCCTAACGGAAGCGATATGCCCCTGCCCGTCATTCCCAACTGCGACAACTGCGGGCTGTGCTGCCAGCACACGAACATTCCGCCGTTTTCTTACGAGGATGGGGACGCTCCCCCGGCCAGGCTGCGCGAGGAGATCGACGCATACCGCGCCTCGCCGCGGTATACGGGGGCGTACTGGCCGTGCCTGTGGTTGGATCGGGTGACGGGGCGTTGTCTGCACTATGAGGATCGGCCGCGGCGCTGCCGGGAGTTCGAGCTGGGGGGGCGGGAGTGCCGCCAGTACCGCGCGCACGCGGGGATGGATGGCTACGACGGTGTGCCATCGTGAGCGGACGAAAGACACCGCTTGCTCACGCGCGCGGCTCGTTGGAATTACTCAAAGGTGTTGCCGCCGTTGACGGAGATTTTCTGCCCGGTGATGAACTTCGCCGCGGGGGAGGCCAGAAAGGCGACCGTTTCGCCGATGTCATCGTGTTCGCCCATGCGGCCCATGGGGACGTTGCGGGCGTATTGATCCTTGAGTTCCTGGGGGTCGTCGGCGTGCCGTTCGGTGGGGATCCATCCGGGAGCGATGAGGTTGACAGTGATCTGCCAGGGCGCGAACTCGCGCGCCCAGGAGCGCGTCGTGCCGAGCTGGGCGCCCTTGGCTGAGACGTAGTTGCCGAAGTTGGCCGGGGCGGTCTCGAAGACCTCCGAGCCGATCTGGACGATGCGCCCGGTGCGGCGCTCTTTCATCTGCCCGATCACCTGCTTGACCAGGAGCAGGGGGCTTTTGATGAAGAAGTTGATCTGGTTCATGTAGTCATCCCAGGTGACCTTTTCGATGGGGATGAACGGCTGATTGCCGGTGGCGTTGGGGACGAGGATGTCGATCAGGCCCAGGTCATTCTGGACCTCGGCGACGAGGCGGGCGACTTCCCTTTCGTCGGTGACGTCGGCTTTGTAGGCCTTGGCGGTGCCGCCGGCGTCGGTGATTTCCTGGACGACGCGGCGGGCGAGGTCGGGGCTGGCGTGGTAGTTGACGGCGACCTTCGCCCCGTGGCGGGCGAGGCAGACCGCGATGGCCTTGCCCAGCCCGCGCGAAGCGCCGGTGACGAGGGCGGTCAGTCCGGTGAGGTCGGTCGGAAGCGGACGGGTGGGCATGTGCGGGGCATCCCTTGGTGGCGTGGTGAACGGTCCGGTACGATGGGGGATGATAACAAGGCGGCGGGAATCAGGAATGCACGAATGACAAATGCACGAAAGAGGAAAGATTGCAGCGGGTTAGCACTGTCCCTCCCCGTCTCCCGACTCCTGTCTCCCGACTCCCCTCCCAGGAGGTTTCGCTCGTGATGATTGATGCGCATCAGCACTTCTGGCAGATGGGGAAGTTCGACTATTCGTGGATGGATGCGCCGCCGCTGCGGGCGCTTAAGCGTGATTACCTGCCGGAGCATCTTGAGCCATTGATCCGCAAGGTGGGGATCGAGAAGACGATCTTCGTGCAGACGCAGCACAATCTGGCCGAGACGCGCTGGGTGCTGGACCTGGCCGGGCGGCACGACTTCATCGCGGGGGTGGTGGGGTGGGTGGACCTGGCAAGCCCCGAGTGCGAGGCGCAGCTCCTGGCACTCAAGGGCGATCCGAAGTTTGTGGGCGTGCGGCACATCACGCAGGATGAGCCGGATGTGGACTTCATCATCCGGCCGAATGTCCTGCGCGGGCTGCGGACGCTTGAACGCCGCGGCGTGCCGTTCGATCTGCTGTTTTTCACGAAGCACCTGCATCATGCCAGGGCGCTGGGGGCGATGCTGCCGGATTTGCCGATGGTGATCGACCACCTGGCGAAGCCGAAGATCAAGGACGGGCGGATGAAGGGTTGGCGCGAAGACCTCAAGGCCGCTGCCGCGTGCCCCAACATCTTCTGCAAGCTCTCGGGGATGGTGACGGAGGCCCACTGGGAACACTGGACGGCTGCGGACCTGAAGCCTTACGTGCATACGGCGCTGGACTGCTTCACGCCGCGGCGCTGCATGTTCGGGAGCGATTGGCCGGTGTGTACGCTCGCGGGGCGCTATGAGGCGGTGTATCACGCGCTGGTCGAGGCGCTGGGGCCGATCAGCGAGAGTGAGCGGGCGGCGATTTTCGGCGAAACGGCGGCGGGGTTCTATGGGATCAAGTCCAAAGTCTGAAAGGTCCAAGGTCCAAGGTCCAGCGATCCGTCTCCCGTCTCTCACCCTTGGACTTTCTCCGCTCTTCCGCTACGCTTTTGTCATGGCACATGCGAACCTGTGGGCGCCGTGGCGGATGGCGTACATCGATGCGCTGGTGGGGCAGGAGGGGGATGATGCGCCGCGGGAGAGCGGCTGCTTTCTGTGTGAGGCTGCGCGGACGTTATCAGAAGATGCTGCGGCGGGGAGCGCGGCCGCGCGGGAGCGGCTGGTGCTGCTGCATGATGGGCGGGGGCTGCTGATGCTCAACCGTTACCCCTACACGAACGGGCACCTGCTGGCGGCGCCGCGGGAGCACGTGGGGTGTCTGAGCGATCTTTCGCCGCGCGGCCGGGCGGACCTGATGGAGCTGACGGAGCTGGGGGATCGGCTGCTTCGTGCGGCGATGAACCCTCAGGGGATGAACATCGGGATGAACCTCGGCCGGTGCGCCGGGGCCGGCCTGCCGGGCCACCTGCACGTTCACCTGGTCCCGCGCTGGAACGGCGACACGAACTTCATGCAGACGACAGGCGGAGTGCGCGTGATCCCGCAAGCGCTGGAGGCGAGCTACGGGATGCTAAGGGAGGTGCTGGAGGGGATGGGGTAGGGGTAGGTCCGGCTGTGCCGGACATCTTTCGATGGTATGGCCGCGTGAAGTCTACCTGTGTCCGGTGCGGCAGACCTGCGCGCTACATCAAATCACAGCTCGACCGAGATATCGCTCACTCGAATCCTACTCTGACTGGTTCGTTGCAATAGGATAAAACTGCAATCGGCGTATGCGGTTACATGAATGGTCGGATCCACGACCTGACCCGACTGCGTAACAGATACCCATTTCACGTGCGTGAATCCGTCTTGGGTCCCTGCGAAACCGATGAATACGGCGATGGTGCCCTCAGGCACTCCGGCGAGCTCAACGCTGATCAGGTCATGGCTGGTGTAGGATGGATAAACCAAATCGTACTTGGGAAGTGCCAGGCCCGACCCGGTTCCGACTGCATGGACGATCGAGCCGACAACGATACGTTCGTACAGGATGGATGCGATCGCGTCCCAGTCATCGTACGCTTCTCCATCACGCCACGGTAGATTCGCCCTCTCGGCAATTGGAATCAGAGCCGACAAAGCATCCCGAAGGATCAGCACGATTTCCTGAACCGTCGTGTCCCACCGTGCGGACCGAGTCATCTGGTACCTCCATGGACTACTCTAAATGAATGTTGGTCTGGCTCTGCCGGATGTATTCCTTCGGCATACGCAAACGAGAGGCAAGCATCCCGCAACCGTCGCCTCGCCGCGCGATGATGTCCGGCACAGCCGGACCTACCTTGCCGCCTCCACAAACGCCTTTATCATCCCCGCATCCTTGATCCCCCTTGACGATTCCACGCCGCTGGAGACGTCCACGGCGTAGGGGTGGACTGTCTCGATCGCCTGGCGGACGTTGGCGGGGGTCAGGCCGCCGGCGAGGATGAGGGGGGGCAGTTCCTCGAGTTCGCCGGCCTGTTGCCAGCGGGCGAGGGCGTGCCAGTCGAAGGTTCGGCCGGCGCCGCCGGGGAGGGTGGTGTGTTGCGGGGATGCGTTGGCTTGCGGGGGGGTGTCGAGGAGGATGGCGCAGAGGTTGGGCGGCCCGGGCTTCCAGAGGTTCAGGAGGGCGGCGCTTTGGTCATCGTAGAAGGCGATGGCTTTGATGACGCGAAGGGGCGCGAGGGCGGCGGCGACTTCGGGGGTTTCGTGGCCGTGGAGCTGCACGGTGCGGATGGCCAGTTCGCGGGCGGTTTCGCGGATGAGGTGAACGGGGGCATCGACGAAGAGGGCGATGGGTTCGACGAACGCGGGCAGTGCATCGATGACCTGGCGGGCCTGGTCGAGGGTGACGTGGCGGGGGCTTTGTTCGACGAAGACCAGGCCGACGGCGTCAACGCCTGCGTTCGCGGCGGCGAGGGCGGTTTCGCGGTCGCGCAGGCCGCAGATTTTGATACGGGTCCGTCCCATGTTGAGATTGTACCGTTGCCCAGTGGGGCGGGCGTCCCGCCCGCCATC
>JBGTFI010000308.1:0-4060 GCA_041747335.1 Phycisphaeraceae bacterium
GTCCCGCGTTCGCCCGCGCGCTGCAATACCGCGACTACCGGCTGGTCTGGACCGGCGCGCTGGTCAGCAACATCGGGATGTGGATGCAGAACGTCGCCCGCGGGGTGCTGGTCTACGAACTCAGCCCCGTGGCCTCGAAGAAGATCTGGCTGGGCATCGATGCTTTTGTGCTCGGCCTGTGCGCCGTGGCGTTGCTCCCGATCGGGGGCGTGCTGGCGGATCGGTTGGCGCGGCGGTGGCTGCTGATCGTCGTCAACCTGGCGGGGGCGGCCGTGGCCACGGTGCTGGCGACGCTCTACTTCGTCCACCTGCTCGAGGTGTGGCACATCGTCGTCTCCTCGGCGGTCACGGGCGCGCTCCAGGGCATCATGATCCCCGCCAACCAGGCGCTCATGCCCAGCCTCGTCAGCCGCGAGGACCTTCCCAACGCCATCGCGCTCAACTCGATCCAGTTCAACACCTCTCGGATCGTCGGCCCGGCGCTGGGGGGCATCATTCTGACGACCTGGGGCGCCGGGTGGAGTTTCGGACTCAACGCGGTGAGCTTCGCGGCGGTGGTCGCCGCGCTGCTGGCGATGCACAAGCCTCCACCCCGGCCGGGGGGAAGCCACCATGAAACCATGATCCAGAGCCTCCGCCAGGGGCTGAGCTATGTCCGCTCGCGCGGCGACCTGACCGTCATGCTCTTATTGATCCTCCTGACGGGGATCTTCGTCGGGCCGGTCATCACCATGCTCCCGGCGCTGGTGAGCGAGGTGTACGGGCTGCCGTCTTCGCATTACGCTCGACTGCTCTCGTTTTTCGGGGTGGGCGCGCTGATGGGCGCGGTGCTCTTCGCCGCGCGAAGCAGGCGCGAGCCTTCGCCCTGGCGGGCGTTCGGAATCCTTATGGGGCTGGGGCTATGCATTTACGGGTTCGGGCTGCGCGGACCGGCGTGGTGGGGCGAGGCGCTTTCGCTGGCGGCGGGGCTGGGATTCACCGGCGTGATGATCCGTCTCTTCACCGCGATCATGCACACCACGCCCGACGACGTGCGCGGCCGCGTCAGCAGCTTTCAGGTGCTCGCTTTCCGCAGCGGATTGCCGGTAGGCAGCCTCGTCGCGGGATTGATCGCCCAGCGCCTGGGTGTGGACATCGCCTTTTTTCTCTTTGGGTGGACGCTTATCCTCGTCATCGCGCTGCTGCTGCTGATCGTCCGGCGGCGCGGCGTGCTGAGCAAGCCGGGCGAGGACGCAAGCGCCTGAACCGGGGAAACTTCACGATGCCCGACTCCCCCGCCGCCAACCTCCTGACCGATCCGGCCGCCGTCGCGGCGCTGCTCGACGACATCGGGGTGTTCCTCGCCCGGTGGAAGACCGCCAGCCTCGCCACCGTCGATGAGGCCGGGCGGCCCCACGCCGCGAATGTTCAGTACGCTTCAATTCGACGGGATTCGAGGATCGAGCTCTTCTATGTCTCCAACGAAACCTCCGCGCACAGCCGCCACATCGCCCACACCGGGCAGGTCGCCATGACGATCTATGCGCACGTCCGCCGGCCGGACCACATCCACGGTGTGCAACTCCACGGCAATGCGGCGCCCATCCTCCGCGATACCCCAGAGTGGGACGCCGCCTGGCACGTCTACAGCCGGCGCTACCCGTTTGTCCTGCTTCCGCCGCTGCGGCAGCGCATCGCGGCGGAGACGTTCTACCGGGTGACACCCGCCTGGGTGCGCTTCGTGGACAACCGCAAAGGGTTCGGCTTCAAGAGAGAGTGCGACATCAGACCCTGACCGCAATGGCTGAAACCTCGCCGTGTCCGTACAATCCCGCCCTACCAAGACACCACGACTCCTCGACTCCTCGACTCCTCGACACGCGACATCCCTCCCGCCCCATGACCCATCTCGCGGCGTCCATTTTCGTTCGCAGCGTGGAGCAGGCGGTGGCTGACGCGGCGGTGGCTGCGGAACGCGGGGCCGACCTCGTCGAATACCGGATCGATCAGTTCACCGACCATCCCCCGGCTGTGTCCCGCCTGGTGGAGCGCTCGCCGCTGCCATGCATCGTCACATGCCGCCCGACCTGGGAAGGCGGAGAGTACGACGGCGATGAGCAGACGCGTATCAGCCTGCTGGAGCAGGTCGGTCTGGGCGAGAGCAGACCCGCGTACATCGACCTCGAGCTGGCGGCCTATCAAAGCTCCGCCAACCTGCGGCAGAAGGTCAACCTGGTGATCGACCACCCCGAGCAGGTCCGCCCGACCGACACCGGTTTGATTCTTTCATCGCACGACTTCGAATCCCGCCCGGCGGACCTCTACCAGCGCGTTGAGGCGATGGCGCTGGCCCCGGCTTGCCGCGTCATCAAGGTCGCATGGAAGGCGCGCTCCCTGCGGGATAACCTCGAGGCGTTCGAGATACTCGCCCACCGCGCCAAACCCGCGATCGCCCTGTGCATGGGAGAGTATGGGCTGCCCAGCCGGGTGCTCGCGAAGAAGTTCGGGGCGCTGCTGACCTTCGCCGCCGTGGACGACGACGCGGGTACCGCGCCCGGCCAGCCGACGATCGACCAGCTCAAGCGACTGTACCGTTGGGACGCGATCGACGAAGCAACCCGCGTCTACGGCGTCATCGGCCACCCCGTGGTCCACTCGCGCAGCCCCGCGATCCACAATGCGGGATTCGCGGCCGCGCAGTTCAACGGTGTGTACCTGCCGCTGCCGATACTCCCGGCGTATGAGTCTTTCAAGGCGACGCTCATCGCGCTGCTGGACTACCCGCCGCTGCACTTTTCCGGGGCGTCGGTGACGATCCCGCACAAGGAGAACCTGCTGCGTTTCGTGCGCGAGATGGGCGGAGAGGTCGATCCGCTCGCGCAGCGCATCGGGGCCGCCAACACGCTGACCGTCCGCGAGGGCGGGGGGCCGTTCGGACCGAGGCTTCATGCCTCCAACACCGATTACGCGGCCGCGCTCGATGCCGTCTGCGACGGCATGGGCATCTCGCGTGAGGAGCTGAGCAACCTGCGCATCGCCGTCCTGGGCGCCGGGGGCGCAGCCCGGGCGATCGTCGCCGGGTTCGCCCAGGCGGGGGCGTCGGTCGTCCTCTACAACCGCACGTTCGACAAGGCCAAGGCGCTGGCGGAGGCCTTCGCCGACCTGCCGGGCAAGGTCGTGCCCGCGCGGTGGGAAAAGCTCTGCGATTCGTGCTGTCAGGTCTACATCAACTGCACGCCCGTAGGGATGTTCCCCGATGTGAACCAGTCCCCGATGCCCAAAGGCAAACGCGGCAAAGGACAGTCCGGGTGGGGGCCGGGCACGGTGGTCTTCGACACCATCTACAACCCGCCAGTGACGAAGCTGCTTGAGGAGGCCCACCAGGCAGGGTGCGTCACCATTCCCGGAGCGGAGATGTTCATCCGCCAGGCGGCGGGGCAGTTCGAGCAGTGGACCGGCAAGTCAGCGCCGATCCTCGTCTTCCGGGGCGTGCTGGGGGGGGAGTGATGGAGCGGGAGGACGCTTCCTGAAGGTCAGTTTGGCATACCACCGTTCATGGACTCCGCGACTTCGTGCCTTACGTTCCGGCCACCTTCCTGTGCAGCATCCGCGTCAGCAGGAAGCACCCGATCGCGATCGCGACTTCCAACGGACGGTCCATCAGCGTCAGGAAGTACGCATCCACCAGCGACATCCCCGCCAGCCACGCCAGCACCGCCGGGATGATCCGCGGCCCCGGCCGCAGCACCTGCCACGCCGCGTAGCCCAGCCACGCGGTCATCAGTACGCCCATGAGCAGTGCATGACGCAACTCCTCCGGTTGCGCGAACACCCCTCCCGCCAGTGCCAATAACGGCATCAAAAGCGCCAGCCACTTGCGCGCATCGATGCTCAGCCCCGTCTCCCGCCGGGCGATCACCGTGATGATCGCCGTGTACGCCGTCAATAGAACAGCAAGCGGCCCCACGACCGCCCACGCGGGCGAATCACTGAGCGCCCCGGCCGCGAACAGGTAGACCATCCCCCGGCACAGCCCCATCATCGCTGCCGCGACAACCCCGGGGAGGCGCTTGTTCAGAAA
>JBGTFI010000309.1:0-2056 GCA_041747335.1 Phycisphaeraceae bacterium
CCGCGGGATCGCCGCGGCCGGCCTGTTGGGCCTGCCTGCGCGCGACGAGTTCGTCCAGGGAAACGTCCTCCGGGATCGGATGTTCAAGCTTGTACCGGGTGATATGACGTTCGACGGTGCTTTGAGCGACGGCCCCGACCACGCGCCCGATGATCCAGCACCAGACCATGACGATCGTCCCGCGCCAGACGATCGTGTGCAGATCATTGCCGGCGGCGAAGCCGACGACCACCGCGGCGACGAACGCCAGCAGCGCGAAACATGTTGCGATGACACGGGCGGGAATGGCAGAGCGCTCCTTGCTCTTGGGGACGGCATTCCGTTAGGGCGTCATTATAACACCCCGCCGCGCGAATCGAAAGCGCCTGTTCACAAAAAATGTTGTTCACACCGCTTTTCCACCGCCGACCGGACGCAGCCATCCCGTCAGGCGCTGCATCAGCCCCGCGCCGGCGGGGAGCTGAGCGCTGCGATCCACGCGCGAAGCGAGCGCCTCGATGCACCGCGCCGCGGGACATCCTGGGGCATCGAGCACGAACGGGCGGCGACGGCGAACCGCCTGCGCCACGCGCTCATCCCAGACCACATGACCGGCGAACCGCGGACTCACCCCCAAGAAGCGCCGGCAGACCCGGTCGACCCGATCGAACACGCGCAGCGCCTCGGCGCGGTCTCGAACCATGTTCACCAGCAGGCGCATTTCGACGTCGTGTCGCTGGCGGTGGGCGGCCTTCATCAGCGCGTAGGCGTCGGTGATGGCCGTGGGTTCCGGGGTGGTGACGACCAACAGTTCATCGGCGCAGGCGGTGAAGGAGAGGATATTGGGGCTGATGCCCGCGCCGGTATCGATGAGGATCAGGTCCGCGGCGTGCTCGAGCGCGTGCATCTGGGTGACCAGGTTCGTGCGCTGGGCGTCTTCCAGAGATGCCATCGCCGCCAAACCCGACACGCCGGGCACCAGCCGGAACCCGCCGGGGGCGTCGAGGATGATGTCGCTGAGCGTTCGCCGCCCCGCCACGACGTGGGCGAGGGTTCCCGCGGGTTGAAGATCGCAAAGGACATCGGCGTTGGCGGTGCCCAGGTCGGCATCGAGGACGATGATCTTCCGCCCGATCGAGGCCAGGCGCACCGCCAGGTTGACGCACACATTGCTCTTGCCTACGCCCCCCTTGCCGCTGGCGATCGCCATCACCCGCGACCGCGCGGTGGACTCCGCGCGGCGCGGCGCCTCCTGGGGCGTCGCTTTCGCGGCCAATTCACGCAGGCCCTGCGCCTGATCGACGAGCATCGTCATGGAAACTCACCCTTTAGCCCGCCGGCCACCCGCCGCGGGGCAATCTTACCGCATGAATCACATTCTCCAACTTCTCCGGCCGTCGTGACTTCTCCCGTTCCGCCCCGTTCGAGTGTCGAAGTGTCGGCGTGTCATGGTGTCGCGTGTCAAAGATCAATTGTCGGGGCGTCAGATGGATTCGCCCATGACCAGCCTCGCCAGACGATCGGGGCGGGTGGGTTCGATATCGTGGGGAACCTCCTGCCCGGTGGCGATGAAGCTCAGTCGGACGCTCACCTGCCTGGCGACGTTGACCAGCACGCCGAAGTTCACCGCCTCGTCGAGCTTGGTGAAGATCATCCGGTCCGTGCGGATCGCCGAGAAGCGCTCGGCCGCTTCGAGCAGCACCGACTGATGGCTGGTCAGGGACAGCACAAGGTGGACCTCGTGCGGGTCGGCCGCCTGGATATACGTCCTGAGTTGCTGGAGCTTGGGATCGTCGCGCTGGCTTCGCCCGGCGGTGTCGATCAGGATCGCGTCGAAACCCCGGCAGGCGCGCAGGGCGTCGAGCATCTGCTCGGGACTCGTCGCCACGTGCAGCGGTACGCCCAGGATCGAAGCGTAGGTGCGAAGCTGATCGACCGCGGCGATCCGGTACGTGTCGAGCGTGATCAACGCGACTTTCTTGTGCTGCTTGAGCTTGAAGTTCGCCGCCAGCTTGGCGAGGGTGGGTGTCTGGCCGACGCCCGTGGGCCCGATCAGGGCGATGGTGCGGGGCCGGCC
>JBGTFI010000310.1:0-8694 GCA_041747335.1 Phycisphaeraceae bacterium
CGCCGACGGTCGGCTTGGAGAGCGTCTCGCCGCGCATGAGCTTGTCGATCTCCTCGCGCGAAAGCGTCTCGTACTTCAGCAGCGCCTCGGCGATGGCGACGACTTTGTCCCACTGCTCGTGCAGAAGCTTCTCCGCGTCGCGGTAGGCCTCATCGGTGAGACGTTTGATCTCCTCGTCAATGATCCGCGCGGTTTCCTCGGAAAACCCCTTCTCCGGGACGAACGACTCGGCGTTGTAGGGTAGGGTGTAATCGACAAAGCCCAGCCGGGGCGACATCCCCCACTCAAGCACCATCGCCCTGGCCATGCGCGAGGCCATCTGAATGTCCATCGCCGCGCCGGAGGTGAAGTCGTGGGTCTTGGTGTGCTCGGCGATGCGCCCGGCGCACAGCACGCGCATCGTCGCGTGAAGATAGCGCAGGTTGTGCCCGTAACGGTCTTTCTCGGGAAGGGACATCGTCGCGCCCAACGCCCTGCCGCGCGGAATGATCGTCACCTTGTGCAGCGGATCCGCGTCGGGCATCATGAGCTGGACCACGGCGTGCCCGGCCTCGTGGTAGGCCGTGCCCACCCGCTCGTCCTCCTCGATCTTGTGGCTCTTGCGCGACCTGCCCCACTTGACCTTGTCGCGGGCCTCTTCGAGGTCGTCCTGCTCGATGTAGTCCTTGTTCTGAAGCGTCGCGCCGATGGCCGCCTCGTTCATGATCGCCGCCAGGTCCGCGCCGGAGAACATCGGCGTGCCCCGAGCGAGCTTTTCGAGGTCCACGTTCGGCCCGAGCTTCACCTTCTTCGAGTGAACCTTCAGAATCTGCGCCCGTCCGCGAAGGTCCGGCAGCGGAACGTGAATCTGCCGGTCAAACCGTCCGGGACGGGTGAGTGCCGGATCGAGCACGTCGGCGCGGTTGGTCGCGGCCATGACGATCACCTGGTCGCTGGTATCGAAGCCGTCCATCTCGACGAGGATGGCGTTGAGCGTCTGCTCTCGCTCATCGTGTCCGCCGGAGGAAAAACCGTTCCCGCGGCGCCGCCCGACCGCGTCGATCTCGTCGAGGAAGATGATGCATGGGGCAGAATCTTTGGCCTGCTTGAAAAGGTCGCGCACGCGGCTGGCGCCGACGCCCACGAACATCTCCACGAAGTCAGACCCGGAGATCGAGAAGAACGGAACATCCGCCTCGCCGGCGACCGCCTTGGCCAGGAGCGTCTTGCCGCAACCCGGCTCGCCGATCAGCAGCACCCCGCGGGGCACGCGGCCGCCCAGTCGCTGGAACTTCTTGGGGTTCTTGAGGAACTCGATGATCTCCTGAACTTCCTCCTTGGCCTCATCGATGCCCGCCACGTCGTTGAGCGTGACACTCGAGTGCTCCTTGTTCATCACCCGGTGGCGTGACCGGCCGAAGCTGCCGAGCATGCCGCCCGGACCGCCCCCGGCGTTTCGGAGCGTCCGGAAGAAGATGAAGTAGACCAGGAAGATCAGCAACAGAAAAGGCCCCCACCCTATCAGGAGATGGAACAGGATGGAGTTGCCCGGGCGCTCTTCATAGAGCTGCCCGGCGTCGTCGAGCTTGCGGACCGCCAGTTCCTTGGTCTCCAGGCTGATCTTCGCCTCGCGGCGACGGCTGTCGTTCTCTTTCTGCAGTCCGGAGACGCCGGCCTTGAGCTCGCCGACCATCCGTTCGTCCTCGACAATCACCTTGCCCTCAAAGTCTCCGTTGCGGGCGTGGTTGAAGAACTCGGTCTGGGTGATGCTCTTGGCCTGGTTCTGCGACTTGAACATGAGCAGAATCAGCGCCAGCGCCAGCGAACCGAGCAGAATCCACCCCATCGCCCCGCGGGTCATGAAGTTCTGCGGAGGGCGCTGCGGGGGCGGTCCGCCCCTGCCGCCGCCGCCGCCGCGTTCGGTATCGCGCGGATCGGCGGGATCGGGACGGTCGTCCTGGCGATCGGGAGGCTGGTTCTGCTGTGCCATGCTGAGTGTTCCGGTCGGCCTGGGCTTCCAAAGGGTTATGGGAGGGGTTCCGGGGGTCATGCGGGGGCGCTGCTGGTCAATATCGGCCGAATGCCCGCTGCCCCAAAATGGACGTCGTAGCCCGTCCCGAACGTCGAGCGGAGCATTATACGCGCCATCGTGGCGCCGGCCCCGGAGGCCGGTGGGTTCCTGGCGCCCCTGTTGATACTCATCGCGGCGGCTGGGGGTTCCCTAATGCGCTGCGCCACCGATGGATTGTAGGCTCCCCAATCGTCAGAATCGTAACGGAGGGAGGACGCCGCCGTATATCGGGCGATTGCTCACCACTGCGACCTCATCGCCCCGACGATGCTGTCGGCCATGCGCTCAGCCGCCATGTGCTGCCCGATCGCCAGAGGTTCCCCCACCGGCTGGGCGGGCACGTAACTGCTCGAAGCCACCAATCCACGACGATCCACAATCGCCTCGCCGGTGCGCTGGTCCTTCCACTCGAAGTCCACCACCAGGGCCATTTCCAGTTCCTGAACCATGCCCCCTTCTCGCTCACGGCTCAGGCGATTCTGTCGAACCGCCACCACGCTCCCCCGCAGGATCGTGTCGCCCGATTCGTCGTTGACGACCTTGTACGGCGTCCGCAACTCGATCTGCTTCTTGAGGGCCTCGGTCAGGTCGAACTCGACCCCGCGATAGAACGTGCGGTTGTCGAAGATCGGGACGCTGACCGTACGGTAAGTGGTGTCAAAGAGCGGCTTGTGGGAATAGCCGCACCCCGCAACCAGCGCGGCCAACACCAGCACCAGCAGGACACGGGCGGCGGTCAAGGCGAAGGCTCCAGGATCGGGGTGTCACCGGACGGAGCGGCATCGGGATCCGCGGCCGGTGCATCGAGTTCGAGAGTCTGCTCCGGCTCGGGCGAGGGGGCGGGCTGCGTGATTTCGTTGACGATCATCGGATTCATCGCCGCCAACCGCTCAAGCGCCTGCCGGGCGGCGTCGGTGTCCGGGTGGTCGGTGACGATGCGGCGGTAGGAATAGGCCGCGCCGACGTGACGACCGCGCTGCTCGAACCATTGAGCATCCAGCAGGGCCTTGAGGGCCAGCGATTCCTCCACACGCACCAGCAACGCCGCGGCCCCGATGCGGTTTGCCGCGGCGGGGAACTCGGCCTGGAAGTCCCTGATCCGTTCCGCCGCCTCGAGCAGCCCGGTCGAGTCGAACCGCGGACCCTTGAACGTCGCCAGGGAGGACTCGATCAGCCGGAGCAACGCCCGCTCGCGCATCGCGCTGCGCGGGTAGTTGAGCAGGAACAGGTCGTAAGCCTCGGCGGCCATTTTCATGTCCGCGCGGTCGAAATAAAAATCCGCCAGGTCCATGCTCGCCTTCTCGCCGAGGGCGCTGCCGGGGAGACGTTCCTGGATTCGGATGAAGATCTCCTCGGCCTCATCGTCCGCCGGCACCATCCGTATGCCCCAGAGCTTGCGCTTCATCCCCGCGGCGAACAGGCGGGCGATCTCGTATTCCCGCTCCACCGCCGTCAGGTAATGGTCCGTCCCCGAGAAGACGCGGATGACGTACTCGTAGTCGTAGAGCGCCTGGTAGTAGTCCTTCCTCCCGGCCTTGGCATCCCCGCGCAGCAGGTACGCCTCGGGCAGCAGAGGATGATTCGGGCGATTCTCGATGAACGCATCGGCCTGCTTAATCGCCTTCTTCGCCTGCCCGGCGGCGAGCAAGGCGCGGATAGCGTGGATCTCGCCTTCGGGCGTGTTCGGATCCGGCTGGGTCTGCTGGATCCACTGGCCGTCCTCCAGGCGATATTCCTGGGCCTGCGCTGCGGGGCCGAGGATCAGCAGGAGCGCCAACAGGCAACCCAAACCGCATACGCGCGGCGGGGGCGTTGTGGGGGCAGTGGGATCATGGCCATGACATTGATAGCAAGTCACAAACTGCCCCTGAGCTGGTGAGCGTGGATGATACGCCTGCGCGGTCGGAAAGGCAACGCAACCCCAACACGCCAAACTGGATAAATGGTCTGCCGACAGCTCGGTCGGGAAGTTGCCGAGCTGTCGATCCGGGCCCGACGATACGCCAGCCGATCATCCCCCCCTTGGCAGACGAGTAACTCGGCGGCTGGTCTAGTAACCTATCGAATCGCTCGCGAATCAGCGGCGGCCTGCCGTATCTACCGGATGACGGCGGGGAAGGCTGGCGGGAAAGAACTGGATGGGCGGAACTCAGCAAGTCGATATCAGCAAGATCCAAGCCACTCAGACGGATGCTTGGCGCCGCGGTGGCTTCATTGCCCGGTTCGGCCGGAACGGACTCTGCCCCTCGGGGGGGGATCACTGTTCGCTGGTTCAGCAGCACCGATACGTCACCGCTAAGGTAGTTCGCGGTGACCACGTCTAGGTAGCCGTCACCATTGACATCTCCCAATGCCAGCGAGTGCGGACCGCTCCCCACCGGATACCGCTGTTGGGTCGAGAAAGTGCCCTCCATATTGCCCAGGAGCAGTGAGATATCGTGGCTGTTGATATTTGCGGTGAGCGCATCCAGCCTGCCGTCACCGTTGACATCACCCAGCGCGACGGTAAAGGCGTCGACCCCGACGCCGAATCGCTCAGGCGTACCGAACATGCCGTCACCATGACCCGGCAGAAGCGACACGTCATCGGTACGGTGGAAAAAGTTCGCCGTCACTAGATCCAGCAGCCCATCACCATTGACGTCTCCCAGCGCCACCGAGCGCGGACTATTGTCGACGCCAAACCGTTGCTGCTGTGCGAATGTGCCGTCACCGTGGCCTAATAGCACGGACACGTCGTAGCTGTCGAAGTTCGCAGTGATCACATCCAGCCAGCCATCGCCATTTATGTCCCCCAATGCCACTGAGCGGGGAACCCTGCCCACGTCCAATCGGCTCTGCTCCGAAAAGGTGCCATCACCGTTGCCAAGCAGCAAGGACACGTCGTGGTCGTTGGTATTGGCTGCAACTAAATCCAACCAGCCGTCGCTGTTGAAGTCTCCAAGTGCCACTGCGGTCGGGCCCCAGCCGATGTCAAAACGTTGCTGAAGCGCGAACGTGCCATCTCCGTTACCCAGCAGAACCGACGCATCATCACTTTCACGATTCGCAACGACCAGATCGAGATGCCCGTCCCCGTTGACATCCCCTAGGGCCACTGCGGCGGGAGATCGTCCCACGATGTATCGCCGTTGGCTCGCGAAGGTGCCATCGCCGTTGCCCAGCAGGACGGACACATCACCGCCGTGAAAATTCGCCGTGACCACATCCAGTCGCCCATCACCGTTGACATCCCCGAGAGTCAGCGCGTAGGGACTCTGGCCAACGGAAAACCGATCGTGAGAGGTGAACGTGCCGTCTCCAAAGCCCAGCGAGACCGACACGTCGTTGGTCTGGTAGTTTGCCGTGACCACATCCAGTCGACCATCGCCGTTGACATCTCCCACGGCCACAGAGTCCGGACGACGACCGATTTGGAACCGCTGCTGCACCGCGAATAACCCATCGCCGACACCGAGAAGTACCGACATGTCACTAGCGAGGCCGAAAGTAAGACCGGTGTTGGCCGTGACCACATCCAGCCGACCATCGCCATTGACATCGCCCAAAGTGACCGCACGTGGATTATTCCCAACGGCGAATTGCCGCTGAACTGCGAACACGCCGTCGCCCGCGCCGAGCAGAACGGATACGTCGTCGTCGCCGTAATTAGCGGTGAGGACGTCGAGCCATCCGTCACCGTTGAGGTCGCCCAGTGTAACAGAGCGCGGACCGGTCCCTGCAACAAGTCGGCGCTCGTTCCCGGCGGCCCCCTCACCATCACCAAGCAGCACCGACACGTCGTCGCTGCCATAATTTGCGGTAATCAGGTCAAGCCATCCGTCACCATTGACATCCCCCAGCGTAACGGAGCGCGGATCCTGCCCAACGGCGATTCGCCGTTCATCCGCAAACGTGCCGTCACCGACGCCAAGCAAAATCGACACATCGTCGCTGCCGGAATTCGCGGTGACCAGATCAAGCCGGTCGTCGCCATTGACGTCCCCCACGGCTACTGAACGTGGACCAGCCCCCACAGTAAACCGACGCTCTTGCACGAACGTTCCATCGCCGAGGCCCAAGAGGACGGACACATCACTCCCATCGCCATTGGCTGCAATCAGGTCCGGGCGTCCGTCGCCATCGACATCCCCCAGCGCCACCGATTCCGGACGACGCCCTACGACGAATCGCATCTCCACCGCGAACGTGCCATCGCCGTTGCCCAACAGCACCGAAATGTCATGGCTGTACTTGTTCGCGGTGATCACATCGAGGTGACCGTCACCGTTGACGTCCCCAAGTATCCCAGATCGCGGAGCATGGCCGACCTCAAACTTCCGGACCGGGAACAAAGCCCCCACCGCAGGGAGTTCAGATCTGGCCAGATGCGTTTCGAATCCATACACATCAAAAGCGTCGACGGCACCGCTGTCATCAAAGTCGGCGACCGCCAAGAGGTCGACCCCGGGGAACTGGGCATGAAAGGCAAATGGATCGGCTAACGCCAGTTCGAACGGCGCGACGTCAGAGGCATCAAGAACCCCGTCATTGTTGAGGTCACCCAGGATCGGAATTGACGAAAGGAGGTATCTGGGTTCAAGCGCTTCCATAAGCGGGTTTTCGCACACCCGCGAGAATCGAAGTCGACCTCGGCGAGCGACAGCGATCGGTCTACCCACAACGCGCCACGGCACTGCGTAGCATGAGTTCTCAGCCGGTGTGTCGGTGGCCATGGCCTGATCTCCGTCGTTCTTGCCGAAACGCCGCGTTACCGAGTCTCTTGATATCATACCCCCATCTACAGAAAACCGAGGTGGGTCTCTTGGAGAACGGCTACACCTGCACTTGAAAGACCCAGCAGCAACCAGCGGCAGGTCGCCACCAGATAGGTGGCGGGATTACCCAGATTCACACGTTCCTTGTTGCTGATGCGCCCAATCCTCAGAAAAAGTCCAATGAGACGACATTTGGCGGCCCCCGCCGCGAACCCCCCAGCCCCGTGGAGCGTCTAATGGGTAGCTTTCGCGGGAAACTCTCCTTCCAAGCCTCCCCCCCGCATCCGGCCAGTCGTTTCTGACGCTGGCCGGGTTTTTTTGCGCTCAGGGCGAGCGGTCGGCGGTCCCGACCGTCGCCGCAGCCTCCTGCACACCCCGCCACCGTTCCGCCGCATCGGTGTTCCCCGCCGCATCGTGCTGCGCCGCCAGCAGACCGGCCAACTTCCTCGCCGGGTCGCTCCCCTCGCCTTCGTGCGAGAGGCAGTCCTGGTAACCCTCGAGCAGCGCCGCTCCCGCCGATTCGTGGCGGCCTGTCATGTCCAGGCACTGCGCCAGTTCCTCGTACCCCCGCAACACCCTCTCCCGCTCCTGCGGGCGTTGCGTGCGCTGCCAGTCGAGCAGCGTTCGGAAGTGTTGCTCGGCCTCATGGTAGCGTCCCAGATCGCGAAGCGTCAGCGCCAGGCTTCGCCGGAACATCCCGTGGCGTTCATCGGCTTCATTTGTAAACACGTGCGGCGCGATGGCCACGAGATACTGCCCTTCGCCGAGCGCCTCGGCATGGCGGTCCATGTCGCGGTAGGTGTTGAGCAGGTTGTGCCTGGCGATGACCACCTCGAACGTGTCCGGGCCGTGCGTCCGCTCAGCCAGCGCCACCGCCCGCCGCGTGTACTCGAGCGCCTCGTCGAGCCGCCCCCCCATGCGAAGGATCACCGAAAGGTTGTGCATGGACTTGATGGTGAGCGGATGCTGCTCGCCCAGCGCCTGGGTTCTAAGGTCCAGAATCTCCCGCTGCATGAAAATGGCCTGATCCAGGCGTCCGGAACGGTAATGGACCGTGACGAGGTTCTGGCGGATGTTGAGCGTCTCAGGATGGTCCGGACCGCGAACCCGGTCCATCCCGGCGATCGCCTTGCGGTAGGTGGCCTCAGCCTCCTCCCAGCGGCGAAGCTCCTGAAGGATGAACGCCTGGTCGTTGAGCGCCTGCAGCGCCGCAACCGACTCCGCTCCATGCAGGGCGGCCGTGCCCTTCGCGTACCGCTCGTACATCTCCAGGGCGCCGTCAAGATCTCTCTTCTCCCGCAGCGTGCCCCCGAGGTTGCGAATCGCGCTGACCGTGGACCGGTGATTCTCCCCGTACAGCCGCAGCCGCGCATCGAGCACCTCGCGGAAGATCGGTTCCGCGCGTTCAAGGTCGTAGTGCGACAGAAGAAACCCCAACTGCGCGATCGCGTCGATGGTCCGGGCGTCCTCCGGGCCGAACTTCTCTTTCCTCGCCTCGATGATCCGATCGTAGATCGGTTCGGCCGACTCGATCCCTCCGACGGCGCGCCACGCGAAAAGTCGCTGGCCCATCAGGTGCAGGGGCAGGTCGTCCTCCAAGCCCCGCGCCTCCACGGCCCGCTCGAACGCCAGGGCATAGTGGCGATCGGCCCTGGGCGCATCGCCCAATTCAAGGTAGGTCTTGGCGACCGTCTCGCGCACCGCCGCCTCGACGAGGGGCTGGTCGGGAAACGCCGTGTCCAGACGCTCGGCCGCGGCGTTGAGCGCCTCGACGACCTTGATGTCCTTACCGAGGTTGTTGGGGTCGGCGGAGGCGAGAATCTGCTGAAGGAACGAGACCGTCGCCTGCGCGGTGGCGGCCTGCTGCTGAGCATCCGCCCGCGCCGC
>JBGTFI010000311.1:0-3470 GCA_041747335.1 Phycisphaeraceae bacterium
GGTTCGCGAGGGGCCTCCTGGCGAGGCGCGGAATCCCGCGCGGACTGCGTCGTGTAGGCGTGCTGGGAGTCCTGCTTGTAACCGTACATGTGGCCGTTGCAGCCGGACATGGCGGTGAGCCCCGTCGCGGCGACCGCGCACGCGAGCAGGTAACTCCATCTACGAATCCATTGGCGTTGCATGACTGGGTTCCTCTTATCCTGGGACCGGGTTCTGGGAAACGCTCGCAGCCAACCGGGTTCCGGCCGCGACGCGTTATACTTCGCTCGTCCACCGCTCAAGCGGTGGTCCAGCCAGGTGACTTCAGAACTAATGAATGCTCCCTGACCAGCGTTCGAGTATGGTACTTTCACACCCGATTGTCAAATCATTTCCCCAAAATGCGCAAACTCTTTGCCTCACCCTTGCCTGATGAGGGCTCTGGGACGCCCGGGCGCCTTCCCGCCTGGAAGCGGAGGTTACTTATTGTCGCATCTATGTTTATGGCCGTCGGCCTGGGGCTGAAAGTCTACGGCCTGTTGGCCCCGGCGGCGACTGCCCCGGCCGCCGGAGAAACCGCTGTTGATGTTCCGCGCTCCCCCCTGGCCCGGTCGCTTGCCCCCGCGAACCCCCGCACGGACTCCGATGCTCCCTCACCCGAGTCGGAGCTTCGAGAGGGCGAGTGGTCGGCAGAGGATTGGTCGGCACTGCTGTTTCCGCTGGGCCTGAGCTTCGTGGTCGGCTTCGCAATGGGTTATGCGCTGCGGCAGTTTCTTCGTCTGGCGCTGTTGATCGCCGGATGCGTGCTGCTGGGCGTGTTCGGACTGCAATACGCGGGGGTGATTGAAGTGGACTGGTCGAGCATGGAGGAGCCGTTCGAGACCGTCCGTGGATGGTTGGCGGAGCAGACTGACGGTTTTCGTGAGTTCATCAACGGGAAGTTGCCTTCCGCCGGGAGCGCGGGGGCCGGGCTGTGGGTCGGTTTCCGCAAGCGGTGACCGGGGTGTTCATCGCACAGGGAAGTATTGTGAAGGATTCTTCGCTGGGTGCGGTGGACACCGGCGCGCGGCGCGCCTCTGATTGATGGACGGTACGATCTAGTAGTCGCGGCCACAGGGTCGCCCAGGGAGTTCCCGGATGCGCCTACGCGCGGGCTTTACGTTGATCGAGCTGGTGGTGGTGATGGCGGTCATCGCGCTGCTGGTGGTGCTCCTCATGCCCGCGATGGGGCGCGTGAGCGAGGCGTCCAGGCGAGCCAGGTGCCTTTCAAACCTGCGTCAGCTCCTGCTGGCGACCACGCTCGAAGCACGCGAGTCGGCGACGGGACACTACGGCGGAACCGCCAACCGCGCCAATGATGACCTGAACCTGCTGATCCCGGAATACGCCTCGGACACACGCATCGCGATCTGCCCCAGCACCGTCAACCTGGTGGACCCCCGTCGGACGGCGACCGTCGGCGACCGGACGGTGCTGGCGGACCTCAGGCAGACGGCGCGGTACGCGGACGACAGTGAGGGAGGGCACAGCTACGAGATCTGGGACTGGTTCGAGGGGCCGACGGTCTATCCCGACGGGACGTTCGTCGAACAGACCCAGCCCAAGACCATCAGCAACACTTCGGGCTTCGCGGTCTCGAAGATCGGGTTGCTGCTCGATGGGGACGATCCTTTCCTGCCCGGGGAGACCGATGCGCTGGTGCCAGGTTCAACGCGCCATTTCCCCGATTCATGGAACAACCACGGGGCCGAGGGCTACAACATCGCCTACCTGGACGGGCACGCGCGATTCGTCCCGGCGGACCGAGAACTGGTGCGGATGTGGATGGACAGCTACCTGTCCGTGGATATGCCCCATCAGTTCGACGAATACCTCAAGCGCGGAGCGCTTGACCCGCGGGGGCAGGTCAGCCAGAGGGGCGGGGTCCGGGGCAAGGGAATGTCGCTACACTGGGCCGAGTGAGCGGAGGTCCGGCGGCCGATCGGCGCGTCGGCCCCCGCTTGCGTGATTCTGTCGCGTCACGGTTGACAACGGGCCATTATCATACTATTTTATTTAGTAACGACGCGGCCCCGAACCGATCCATCGAGATCCTCGGGCCTCGTCGCGGTCGCAGGCCCCGACCGCTGCTGAAGGAGCACCCGAATGAGCGGAAAATCGATCGACGAACTGGCGCAGCACCAACTGGATGTCATGGAGGTCATCTGGGAGCTTGGCGAGGCCACGGTCCACCAGGTCCGGGACCGGATCAACGAGAGGAAAGACCTCGCCTACACGACGGTTCTGTCGGTGATGCAGAAGCTCGAGCAGGAGGGGTGGCTGACGCACCGCACCGAGCAGCGGACTTACGTGTATCAACCGACGGTCACCCGCGAGGAGGCCGGGACGCGGACGGTGCGGCGATTGATCGATCAGGTGTTCTCCGGCCGCCCGCAACTGATGTTCCAGCACCTGATCGATGAGGGCAACATTTCCGAGGACGATGTTTCGGAGCTTCGCAAGCTGATCAACCGGCGCAAAAGTGGAGATTGAGATGGCAGGCGGCGAGGGCGATCTGGCACGGACGCTGCTGCTGGATTTCACCTGGCAGGCATCGGTACTGCTGCTGCTGGGGGTGATCGGGAGCTTCCTGTGGATCGCACGTCCGTCGCGTGCTCACCGATGGCTGCTGCTGGTGGTTGTCGCTTGCTTCGCGGCGGCGCCGCTTTCAGCGATCGTGCGGGCCGCGAACTGGGGTTGGTTGGGACGCTCGGGCGTGGCGACGCTGGTGGCGCCGGTCTCCGCGGCGAGCACGCTCGACACCGCGGGGCCTGATGCCAGGCCGCTGGTGGTGATTCCCGAAGCGGTCGGGATCGCCATGGACACGGTTCGATTCTCCCTGGCCGGTCTGGCTTGGCCGCTGGCGCTGGTCTGGCCGTCAGTGTCAGCACTGCTCCTGGCGAGGCTCGCTGTGTCGTTCATTCAGGGTCGCAACCTCGTGGCACGGGCGGAGCGCTACGAAGACCCGGCCATCGAGCGGGTGCTTGAGGCGGCGACCAGGCAGCTTGAGATCAAGGCGAGGCCTGAGCTTCGACTTTCCTCGTGGATCACCAGCCCGATGATCTGGTGCTGGCGTCGCAGGCCGATCATCCTTCTTCCTGAAGATGTCACCCGCCGGGCGAACACGGTGGATTGGCACGGTGTTTTCGCACACGAGCTGGCGCACCTGAAGCGCCGCGATCACCTGGCGTTTCTCGCTGCGGAGCTTCTGATCTGCATCCTCCCGTGGAATCCGCTGGCGTGGTGGGCGCGCAAGCGCCTGGGGGATCTGGCGGAGCAGAGCTGCGATGACTGGGCGGTGACGTGCAGCCGTAACGCGGTGGGATACGCCGAGTCGATTCTGAACCTTCTGCCTCAGGCGTGGCCGACGCCCGCGCCCGCGGCGCTTCGGACCACCCGCGGGCTGGCGATGCGCATCCACGCGATCCTGGCCGATCGCATTCACGAACCGC
>JBGTFI010000312.1:0-3810 GCA_041747335.1 Phycisphaeraceae bacterium
GGCCCGCGAGCGTCATCCGGGGGGCGCCCAGGGCCGCGGCGACGAGGGCCGCGAGCGTTTTTGCCTGACTTTTCCGAAGATTGCCGATACAAAGCGACAGCACCCACGCCGCCGCGTCGTTGCGACCCATGGCCGATTCTCCGCCTGGTTGAACCCAGGCGTATGCACACGCCGGAGCCTGCAACCCACAGGCTCCGGTGTTTTTATCGCGCCTCAGCCGCCCCGGACTTCAAAAGTGGGGATGAGGCAGTTCGCGATATCATGGCGGGGATGCCGGGGATGCCTTCACCGCTCCTGAAGGACGATGCCATGACGCCAACTGATCGCCCCAATCGTTCATGGGCAGCGCTGCTGGTTCTGGTCGCGGCCGTCTCGACGTGGTGCGCTTGCGCGGTCCTGCGGGCCGCCCCGGCGGCTCCTTATGTCGTCCACGCCCAGCGCCACGGCGTCGTTACCAGTTCCGCCCCGGCCACGCAGGTCGGGTTGACGATTCTCCAGCGGGGGGGCAATGCGGTGGATGCGGCCGTGGCCACCGCCTTTGCACTGGCGGTCACCTGGCCCGAAGCCGGGAATATCGGTGGTGGGGGGTTCATGATGGTCCACGCTCCCGGCCGCGAACCGGCGATGATTGATTACCGTGAGGTCGCCCCCGAAGCCTCCACGTCGGACATGTTCGCGCTCGACGAATCGGTCCATACCGCCAAGGCCGCGGGCGTCCCCGGAACCGTGCGGGGGCTGGCGCTTGCGCACGAGAAGTTCGGTTCGCTGCCGTGGCGGGATCTGGTGATGCCCGCGGTGAAGCTCGCCGAGGAGGGATTCATCGTGAGCGCAGCCCTCGCAGGATCGGTCAACGAGATGCTCGGCCTCTCGCCGGGCTTCGAGGAGCTTGAGCGCGTCTACGGCAAGCCCGGCGGCGAACCCTGGCGCGCCGGCGACCGCATGGTCCTGCCCGACCTGGCGAAGACCCTTCGGGCCATCGCCGATCAGGGCTCCGACGCCTTCTACACAGGCCCCATCGCCGGGCTGATCACCGCCGAAATGGAGCGCGGCGGCGGCCTCATCACCCGCGAGGATCTGGCAGCGTATCGCGCGATCGCGCGCGCGCCGGTTCACATCCGTTTTCGCGACCATGACATTTATGCGCCCGCGCCTCCAAGCTCCGGCGGCGCGGCGCTGGCGATGATCCTTCACACGCTCGAACACTTTGAGCTGCGCGAACCAGGGCGATACTCGCCCGACACCCTCCACCTCATGGCTGAGGCCATGCGCCGCGCCTTCGCCGACCGCGCCCGCTATCTGGGCGACAGCGACTTCGTCATCGTCCCGGACTTTCTCACTTCGCGCGACTACGGCCGCATGATCGCCCTGCACATCGATCCCCATCGCGCCACGCCCAGCGAATCACTCACCCCCGATGTTGTGATCGTTGAAGGCCCGCCCGGCGGGGAGAGCACGACGCACTTTTCCGTCATTGACGCGCGGGGCATGGCCGTGTCGAACACGTACACCATCGAACAGAGCTGGGGTTCGCGGGTGGTGGTGCGGGGGGCGGGGTTTCTGCTCAACAACGAAATGGGCGATTTCAACTGGGAAAAAGGCCATACCGACCGCGCCTGGCGCATCGGCACCGCGCCCAACCTCATTCAGCCGCGCAAACGCATGCTCAGCTCGATGACACCCGTCATCGTCACCCGCGACGGCAAGCCCGTCCTCATTACCGGCAGCCCCGGCGGGCGGACGATCATCAACACCGTCGCCTGCGTGATCTTGAACGGGCTGGAGTTCGAAATGAACGCGGTGGAGGCCGTGGCCGCTCCGCGAATGCACCACCAGTGGCTGCCCGACCGGATTCAACTAGAAGCCTGGGATGATCAAGCGGGGATGCGTGCGGCCATGGCGGAACTTGAGGTGCGAGGCCACACGCTGCGCAAGCCGGTCGCCTCGCAGGGCTGCGCCAACACCATCGCGATCGATCCGGCAAGCGGAAGGATCACGCTCATCGCCGACCGCCGCATCGACGGCGAAGGAGGCGCGGCGGGGGAATAAGGTGTCGAGTGTCGGTGAGTCTTAGAGTGTCGAAGGGCGGGGCGGGGGCGTCATACGGCCGTGCGCGCTTCGTTCTGGGCGATGATCTGGTAAAGCTCGTGGGCGGACTTGGCGGACTTGATCGCGTTGCGCGTCTCCTCATCCGTCAGCAGCTTGCTCACCCCCGCCAGCGCCTGGATGTGCGGTCCGGTCTGATCCAGCGGCGAGCCCAGCAGCAGAACGACCTCGACCGGTCGGCCGTCGATCGCGCCGAACTCCAGCGGCTGGGCGGGAATCCCTACCGCCATCGCCAGACGTTCAATCCCCTTGCACTTGCCGTGCGGGATGGCCACGCCGTGCCCGATCCCGGTGGTCCGGGTTTTTTCCCGCTGCCACACCGCCTGGCGAAGCTCCTCCGGGTCGGCCAGTCCCGCGTGACCGGCCAGCAGGTCCACCAGCTCGAAGATGGCCTCCTGCTTGGAGACCGCCTCGAGCGGAACCTTCACGCAATCAGGGGATAGAATATCCGTAAGACGCATCGCAGGCCGCTGTTCAGGAAGGCATCAGAACCGGCAGGGGCACGAACCTCTAGAATACCTCTGTCATCGGTGGACTTCAACAACAAGGCTTCTCCATCCAGGCCCCCATCGGTGGGTGAAGCCGCTCGGAAAGCCTCCACGGCACACTCGATACCATGCCCACCTCTCGGGAGCGTAGCTCAGTGGTCAGAGCAGGCGACTCATAATCGCTCGGTCGCGGGTTCGAATCCTGCCGCTCCCATTGACCATCGGGATTGAGAAAACGATCCGCCGCCCGTCTCGACCGAACAGGCTCGCGGGAGCGGCGGATCGATTCAAAGCAAGGCCGATCGCGCCTGACAGGTCACCGTACGGCTGGTCACAACTTGGGAAGAAACCGGTGGCCGGGTCAACACGCTTCGGCCTTGCGCCTGGAAGCAACCACTCGCCCGGCCGGCGTCATTCGTACGGACCTGACACCCCTGAGCCGGACGGGAAACGGGGAACGGTTGGCGGATCGGCCTCGTCCACCAGCGACTCCCGGTTTGCCCAGCTTCCACGGTTGTAACGAATGAGCCCCGAATCCGGTTCGCGCCGCCGGACGCTCGCCGCCGGTCGGCACTCATTGCCGCTGATCGGCGCGGGGCGTAGAATCGGCCGCACGGACTGCCCGCTTCGGTGGGGTGCCAGAGTGGTCGAATGGACCGGTCTTGAAAACCGGCGTGGCCTTCGGGTCACCGTGGGTTCGAATCCCACCCCCACCGCTTGTTATCCCTTCGCGCCGCTGTGCGCCCGTGCGCATTGCGCTTCATCCGACAAGGGTTTACGCGCTTCGCATCGCTCGGTGTCCGCAGCGCGCTCGGCGTCGTCATCGTCGCGCGTGTGCGCTCTCGTGCGCCGTTTCGCGTTCCCGCTGGTGGGTGTACTGGTGGGGGTCCTGGGTGACGCGAGCGTCATCCGTACCCGTCTTCTTCGCCGCTTGTGCGGCGGGGGCCGAGAGGTCCGGCAGGGCCGCGATCGCTTCGACCTCCCTTCCGGGGTACTGGTGGGTGTAGCGGTCCATCGTCAGCGTGATGGTCGAGTGCCGCGCGAGCGACTGCGCCACCTTCGGATGCACGCCCGCCGCCGCCAGGTTGCTGATGAACGTGTGGCGCAGGGCGTGAAAGTCCGCCACGCGCCCGGCGTCGTCCTTCAGCGCGATGCCGGCCGCCGCAAGATCGGTCTGGATCATCCCCGCCACCCTTCGGCGGTCAGGGAGGTTGGACGC
>JBGTFI010000313.1:0-3001 GCA_041747335.1 Phycisphaeraceae bacterium
GGCGCTGTCTTCGCCCGTGGCCAGCGCCTGCTCGAAGGCCGTCACGTCGAAGGCGTCCAGCCCGCCGAACCCGTCGAAGTCGCCGCGCAGCGACGGATCGACGCCCGGGAACTGCGCCATGTACGCGGCCTCATCCGCCAGCGCCAGCTCGAAGGCGGCGACATCGAAGGCGTCAAGCACCCCGTCGTTGTTCATGTCCCCCAGCACGAAGTCGCCCACCACCTTGAGAACCACGTCCACCGGGAACTCGAACTCGTCGTTGCGAACCTCAAGCACCCAGCTCAGCCCCTCGCGCAACGTCGCGGCCGAGTAGTCCACGCTCTGGAAGATCGTCTCTTCGTTGAAGAGCACCAGCCCATCAAGCGCGCCGGTCTCCTGAGGCTGAATCCCGTTCTCGATGTCGTCGATCGCGTCGTTGGCGCGAGCGATGAGGAACTCCATCCCGACGTTGGGCGCGAACCCGCCGCTCAGCTCCACCGCGAAGTCGCCGAACTCGATGTCCACGTTCCCGCGGCTGCGGATCGTGCTGAAGTCCTTCCCGTTGAGGTGCGCGATGAGCGTCGCGCTCACCGGGCCGGTCCCGGCGGACTGGTCCATGGCGAAGTTGCTCACCCAGAGGCTCGCATCCCCGCCGATGATCCGCAGGATCC
Organism: Phycisphaeraceae bacterium; assembly: GCA_041747335.1. Taxonomy (GTDB): domain Bacteria; phylum Planctomycetota; class Phycisphaerae; order Phycisphaerales; family Phycisphaeraceae; genus JBGTFI01. Next base: position 651 of record JBGTFI010000313.1, read on the forward strand.
CGACGTTCGGATCCGCGACGGTCGCTTCACCATCCCGGTTGCGCCCGACCCAGATGCCCTTGTCGGCGCCCGTGATGGTCATGTCGATGATGCCCCCGCTGATGTTCGCTTCACCGGTTCCCGCGCGGTGACCCACCGCCATGTAGTTGTTGCCCTTCACGTGCCCGCCGGTCATGTTGAACTGGCCGGTGCCTCCGTCGCCGATCTCGAAGTCCGCGGGGACGTCAACCATCCCGCCCGAAAGATTGAACACACCGTGGCTGTTCTGGCGCTTTCCCAACACCAGGAAGTCCGCGATGATGTGCCCGTCGGTCATCTCGAAAAGCCCCGTCGGGCCCGTCCTGCCGATCGTGAACACCTCGGTGTCGATCAGCCCGCCGTGAAAGAAATACTCGCCGGTGCCGGTGTTCGGGTCACCGCCATCGTTATGCCCGCCGATGCGCACGTGGTCGCTGCCGGCCGTGATGACATTGCCCCCCGTCTGAATCACGCGCCCGAACCCCTCGTTCCCCACGATGAACCGGCTGACCGTCAGGCTCCCGCCGCTGATCTCGAGTGTACCCGAATCTCCCGCGAACTGACCGAGGTTCAGCCGCCCCCCGGTGTTGAACACATCACCGTCGACAACCTCGACCGTCGAACCGTCGTTGATGTTGGCGTCATCCGGCTCGACCGCGCCCGGAACGCCCGCGGGATCCCAGTTCTCCGCCGTCCCGAAGAGGCTGCCCTCCCCGCCGACCCACGTCTTGGTTCCGGCGCTCACCTGCGCCGCGGCGCCCAGCAGCGCAACGGCCGCGATCGTCCGACCCATGAATCTCCTGTGCCTTCTCATGCTTTCTGCTCCTTGCTTAAGTGTGGCCCGCAGGCCGTTTCTCCCTGACACGATGCACGCTCGAACGAGCTTCGCCGCGGATCACCGGCCGAATGCCGTGCGATCACTCCGGACAATCCTGTTGATGATTTTTCCCTGACCGTCTGGCAGCCCGCCATTGTACCGCGTGCAAAGCCGCCGCCAAGCGCCCTGATGGAAAACTCGCAGATCTCGTGATCGGTGAATACCGCCTCCGGCCGACCGAAGCCCTACGGCATCCCCCGCCGACCGACGCGCCGTGCCTGCCGCCGCACCGCCTCCACGATGACTTCTTCCGCCTCCGGCGCGAAGATGCCGTAGGCGCCGTCCATCCGCGCGTGGTCGCCGCCGTAGATGATCCCGCGCGTTTCATAACCACCCTCCCTGAGCACCCGCGCCGAGGGCAAGTAGCCGAAGTTCTCGTGGGCGTAGGAAGCGATCCACACGTTGTGCGCACCGATGGCCTGCTGAATCAGCGCCACATAATCGACCACCACTTCGCCGGAGAGCGTCACCAGCGTCAGATCATCGCCGAACTGCCAGGTGGCGACCGGACAGGGATAGTGCGTCGGGATGGGCGTGCCCGCGGCCAGACGCTGCCGCAGCGAATGCGCTGTGAAATCGCCGTGAGGCCAGGCGAGCGCATCGTCAGGACGGTTCATCGCGAGCAGGGGGGTCTGGACCTTGTCGAAGGTCGTGCGCAGCGGGCCGCGCACCAACCGGCCGGGCAGGCGCACCAGGCGCACGACCTCGTCACCCAACGATCGGCCGTGCTGTCTGGCGAGATCGACCGTCCCGGATGGGTGAGGCCCGGCGTCGCCCGCGCAACCCTGGATGAACATCGCATGTGCCCCTGGAAGCGCTTCCTCGATACGCGCCTGTGCGTAGCCGGGATAGTCCGCGCAGATCGCGTGCACCGCGCCCAGCGTGGTGGGATGACAAGACGCGCCCATCAGCACGCCGCGCACCTCGCCCCGCGGCGAAGTCACGCGCAGCACCGGCACGGTGCGATCCACCGGCCCATCGGGGTTCGCCCCCAGGTGAATTCGCCCCTGCGCATCGGGCTGACGCCGGTTCATCGGAAAGCCGACCTCGCCGACGTGATGAGAAAGCTCCGCCGGTTGCATATCGCCAAGCGCCGTTTCGACGACCTCAATGATGTCATCGCAGAGCTTTTCGACGTATCGCTCGACGCGCCGGCGAACATCCTCGTCGAGCACATAGCGAGAATCCAGGCCCAGCAGCGGCCCCGTGTGCGTGTGTGAGGCACACAATAGGATGCGCTCGCGCGCAAGCCCAGTCCGCTTCATAAGTCTCCCCACCAGCGGCTCTGTGAACCAGCGCTGAAAGCCCAGGATGTCGCAGGTGACGATGACCGCGCGGGTTCCCTGTTCGTCCTCAATGGCCATCGCCTTGGCGTAAATGGGCGAGAGCACCTCCCCGAACACCGCGTGTCGCCCGGCGAAGCCGCCCATGGGGACCGGCTCGACGGGGGTGATCT
>JBGTFI010000314.1:0-4907 GCA_041747335.1 Phycisphaeraceae bacterium
GCCCGGCGCGAACAAACGCCGCGCCCTGTCAAGCCGCCGCGGGCGCAGTGGCGAGGCCCAACTCATGGGCCCCACCAAGTTCTCCGAAGCCGACCTCGCCGAGCTTGACGCCCGCCTCAACCGCGCCAGCGGTTTCGTCAAACGCCGCCGCCAGGACATGCGAAAGCGAGAGACCGGACAGGCCGCCACCGCCGCGGTCGTGACCGGCGGAGCGGTGGAGATCAATGAGCCGATCACCATCAAGTCCTTCTCGTCGGCCACCGGGATCAAGACCAACAACATCATCCGTTACCTCATCAAGAAGGGCGTCATGGCCAACGTCAACTCGGCGATCGAATCCGGGATGGCCATGGAGGTCGCTTTGGAATACGACATCGAGCTGATCGTCCGCGAGCAGCAGAGCGCCGAGCAGATCATGCTCAAGGAGTTCCAGGACCGCGCCCCGATCGACGTCAGGCTCCGCCCCCCCGTCGTCACCGTTCTGGGCCACGTCGACCACGGAAAGACCAGCCTGCTCGACCGCATCCGCAAGGCCGACGTCGCCTCACACGAAGCCGGGGGCATCACCCAGCACGTGGGCGCTTACCGCGTCACCGTGACCGGCAACGACGGCAGGGACAAGACCGTCGTCTTCCTCGACACCCCCGGACACGAGGCCTTCACCACCATGCGTGCCCGCGGTGCCAGCATGACCGACCTGGTGGTCCTGGTGGTCGCGGCCGACGACGGGGTCATGCCCCAGACCATTGAATCGATCAACCACGCCAAGGCCGCGGGCGTCCCCATCGTCGTGGCGCTCAACAAGATCGACACCCCCCAGGCGACCGAGGAGAACACGCGCAAGATCTACGGCCAGCTCGCCGAGCAGGGCCTCAACCCCACCGAGTGGGGCGGCGAGACTGAAGTGGTCAAGGTCAGCGCCCTCAAGGGCACGGGCATCACCGACCTGCTGGAAGTCATCGACTACCAGGCGGAACTGCTCGAACTCACCGCCGACTACGAAGGCCCGGCCCGCGGCACGGTCATCGAGTCCGAGATGCAGATGGGCAGGGGTTCGGTCGCGCGGGTCCTGGCGCAGCAGGGCAGGTTGAAAGTGGGGGACTTCATCGTCATCGGCCGCGCTTACGGCCGCGTGCGCGACATGACCGACGACCGGGACCGTTCGATCACCGAGGCCGGTCCCGCGACGCCGCTGGAGCTTTCGGGCATCGATCAGATTCCCGACGCCGGCGACCACTTCTACGTCACCGACACGCTCCAGAAGGCCGAGGCCATCGCCACCGCCCGACGCGACCGCGAACGGCAGGCCGACCTCACCGCCAAGAACAAGATCTCCCTCGACAACATCGCCCAGCAGTTCGCCACGGGCGACATCAAGGAACTGCGCATCGTCCTCAAAGCGGACGTCCAGGGCTCGATCGACGTGCTGCGCAAGAGCCTCGAGGAGCAGGGCAACGATGAAGTCGCCGTCCGCGTGCTGCACGCGGCCGTCGGCGGCGTGACCGAGAGCGACGTGCTGCTGGCCGACGCCTCGGAGGCGATCGTTGTCGGCTTCCACGTCATCGCTCCGCCCGTGGTGCGCGACCTGGCGGAGGAGCGGGGCGTGGATATCCGTCTGTACCGGATCATCTACGAGGTCATCGACGAGGTGAAGAAGGCCCTCGAGGGCATGCTCGAACCCGACCGCAAGGAGGAGCTCATCGGCGAGGCCGAAGTCCGCGAGGTATTCAAGATCACGAAGCTCGGCAAGGTCGCCGGGTGCCTGGTGACGCAGGGATCGATCGAGCGAAACGCGAAGATGCGCGTGGTGCGGGACGGGGCGGTGGTGACGGAGAACCGCTCTCTCGATTCCCTTCGCCGCGTGAAGGAGGACGTCAGCCAGGTCCGCTTGGGCACCGAGTGCGGCATCCGCCTCCAGGGGTTCGACGATGTGAAGGTCGGCGACCGCCTGGTGTGCTACAAGGTCATCGAGGTCAAGCGCACCCTCTCGTAATGGGGGGTGGCATGGTCAAGCGGAGTATTCCGGGGGCGGAGCTTGACCATCATGCTGTTCGGGGAGGACATAAGATCCCTCGCCATGATCGTCGGCCTGCTCCAGGTTGAACTCGCCATCGACGGCGCGCAGTCCCTCAAGGACAAACGCCGCGTGGTCATGAGCCTCAAGGACCGACTCCACCGCGAGCATCAGGTGGCGGTGGCCGAGGTCGATCACCTGGACCACCACCAGCTCGCCATGCTGGGCCTGGCCGTGGTCTCCAACGAGGTCGCCCACTGCCAGAGCATCCTCGACCGGATCGTTGAAAAGATTCGCCACGCCCGCGGCTGCGCCCTCCAGCGCCACCAGGTCGAGATCCTCAGCGGATCGTGAGTCTTGAGTCGTGAGTCTCGGGTCTTGGGTCTTGAGTCTTGTGCCCCCAACCCCCACACCCTACACCCTACACCCTACACCCAGCTCTATGTCCCACCGCATCGAACAGGCCGAATCGACCCTGCGGCGCGTGATCAGTCAGGTGCTCGCGCGGCGGGTCTCCGACCCGCGCATCGTGGGGATGGTCAGCGTCACCCGCGTCGAGATCAGCCCCGATCGCCGCAACGCCGGCGTGTTCGTCTCGATCCTTCCCGAACAGTACGAAAAACGCACCATGTCCGGGTTGATGAACGCCGCGATCCATATTCAGAACCTGGTGCGGGAGGAGGTGGCGATGCGCATCGTCCCGCACCTGAGCTTTCACCTCGACCGTTCGCTCAAGAAACAGGCCGAGATCTTCGGCGCCATCGACCGCGCCCTTGGCGCCGACGGCTCCGCCGAAGCGGACGACCTTGAAGACCACGATCCGGAAGATCCCGCCGCGCCCCCGCGAACCTGAACCTTCCGCGTACCCCGCCGAAAAGGAACCACAGCTTTGAAGAACGAAGCCACATACGCCAAAAAGTTCAAGACGCTCTTCAACCGGCTGCGAAGAAAGCACCCGGTCGATCCGCTCGAACCCCTCGAGCCCGTCACGCAGCTCGTCGTGGCGATCCTTCAATGGAACAGCACCCGCAAGCTTGCCCTCGCGGCGCACGACCGACTCATGGAGCGCCTGGTCGACAACAACGACCTTCGCGTCTGCCATCCGCACGAGGTGGTCGAACTGATCGGCCAGGACTACGCCCAGGCCGAGGAACGCGCCGAGCGCTTGCGCGAGGTACTCCAGGCGATCTACGTGCGAGAACACGCCACCAGCCTCGATTCCCTGCAGGATAAGCCCAAGAAGGAGGTCAAGACCTACCTCGATTCCCTCCCCGGAATGCTGCCCTACGTCGCCGCGGAGGTGACGCTCCTGTGCTTCGGCGGGCACGCCTTTCCCGTGGACGAGCAGCTCGTGGAGAAGCTGCGCGATGAAGAAGCGATCGACCCCGAGGCGTCCCTCCCCGAAGTCCAGTCGTTCCTGGAGCGGCAGTTCAAAGCCGGTACCGCCGCCGAGGGCCACACCGTGCTGCGAGCCTGGGTCGACGCGGGGGCCCGCCGAACCCGGCCACGCGCGGCGACGACCAAGTGAGTTCGGTAGGCTGTGGCGGAGGCTTTACCCCGCCGCAGTGCTCACAGGCGGACCGCCTGCCCCGTTTTCCGCTCCACGTTACATTGTTCATCCGATTCACCCCCTGCGGAGATTCCCTGCCGGCCTCAGGCGAGTCCGGCGAATCTCCCTCCCAGACGCCTTGATCTCATGCAACACGCCGACAACAACGTCCTTCGCATCGGGTTGCCCAAGGGCAGCCTCGAGGAATCCACCATCGATCTCTTCGCCCGCGCGGGGTACAAGATCCGCACCGAGTCGCGGTCGTACCATCCGGCGATCGACGATCCGGCCATGGAGGTCTGGATGTTCCGCGCTCAGGAAATGAGCCGCTACATCGAGGACGGCGTCATTCACGTCGGGATCACCGGGCGCGACTGGGTCGATGAGAACGAATCGGATGTCCACGAGGTCTGCGAGCTGAGTTACTCCAAGGCCACCTCCCGCCCGGCGCGCTGGGTGCTGGCCGTCCCGGAGGAGTCGGACGTCTATCAGCCTCAGCAGCTTACCGGGGGGATTATCGTGACCGAGCTGGTCAACACCACCCGCAAGTACTTTGAGTCCCTGGGTGTCGATGTGGAGAAGGTCGAGTTCTCATGGGGCGCCACCGAGGTCAAGGCCCGACTGCCCAAGGTCTCCGCCATCGTGGACATCACCGAAACCGGCTCTAGCCTCCGGGCCAACAAGCTCCGTGAGATCGGCGAAATCAAGCGCAGCACCACCCGCCTCATCGCCAACCGCCAGGCGTGGCAAAATGAGGATATGAGGCGTAGGATTGAAGACCTGTCGCTGTTGTTGCGCGGTGCGATCGCGGCCAGGTCGAAAGTCGGGTTGAAGATGAACGTCCCCAAAGCCTCCCTCGACGAAGTGGTCGCGCTGCTGCCCGCCGCGAAATCCCCGACGGTCAGCCCGTTGCGGGACGGCGCCTGGGTCGCCGTCGAGGTCATCGTCGACGAGCAGCTCGAGCGCGAACTGACCCCCCGACTCGCGCGGGCCGGGGCGACGGGCATCTTCAGCTACCCGCTCAATAAGGTGATCCCTTCGCCCCAGCCCGCCGATGGATGATGCGAAGAGACCGAAGCAAGAAGGCAGACCATGCGGACGTGGCTACGAATGATGATGCAGTTTCCATCCCGCCGCCCCGTTCTCGCCGCGGTCGCGGCTCTGGTGGCGACGCTGCTTCTCGGGCAGGGCTGCGGTCTCAAGCACACCCCTCATGCCCGAGGTCAGGAGATCGCCCAAGGTGCTCGGATACCCTTGCCGCCGGGCCTCCCGCCGCGCACGCTCACCCCGCACGCCGGGGACGAACGGGTCCGCGCGGGACTGAACCTCGAAGAGGCGATCGCC